>JAFAZZ010000559.1 GCA_019239375.1 Solirubrobacterales bacterium
GCGCCCAAGAGGCTCGGGCCGCGGCTCGGTACAGCGCGACGGCCCGCTGGACCAACGAGTATCGACGCTCCACGGCGTCGTGCCGGCTGCTCGGCGAGATGATCCGAGGCGAGGTCGAGGCGGCATGACCGCGCCAATTTCATCGACCCACGGCAGGCCCCTTCCTCCACCGGCCCTCCACGCGCTCGAGACCGAGGTCATCGAGGCGGTGTGGGAGCGCGGCGAGGCTTCGGTGCGCGAGGTCATGGACGCGCTGAACGCGGGGGCGGAGAAGGAGCGCGCATATACGACCTATATGACGATCATGGCCAGGCTCGACAGCAAGGGGTTGCTAGAACGCCGGCGCGAGGGAAAGACCGACTTCTACGCGCCGCGCTACACGCGCGAGCAATATGCGGACCTACGGGCTCGTGCCGAGGTCGAGTCGATCATCGATCAGTTCGGCGAGCTGGCGCTCGCCCATATCGCCCGCCAGCTTGCCGAGCTCGATCCCAAACACCGGCGTGCGCTTCAGCGCCTAGCTCGTGCGAGGTAACGGCACAAACCACCGTCTGCGCGACGGGCACCTGTTCTGGCTCTCGACAATCCTCGGAAGCGCAGGCATGCTTGCCGCCGCGGCCGCCGTCGGTGCCGCGATCGGCTCGATCCACCCCGTGTCGACTGGCACGGCTCGCCTCAAGCTGGCCGGTCTCCCCCTCTCCTATCCCCGGCTGAACGCGGCCGAGTGGGTGCTTATCGCTCTCGCCGCTGTCGGAGCAACGGCTATCACCCTCGCCGGCCGGGCGGCTTGGCGGCAGCGCTCCGCCTACCGCAGCCTGATTGGCGGGCTTGAGATCCTCGGCGCGCTCGACGGTCACCCGACCGTCAAAGTCATCGCCGGCTCGCGCCCCGAGGCCTTCTGCGCCGGATACCTGAGGCCCACCGTGTACCTCTCACACGGCACGCTACAGCTGCTGACGGCCCCGGAGCTCGAGGCCGTGCTGGCGCACGAGCAGCACCACAGGCTTCTTCGCGACCCACTGCGCTTCGCGTACGGGCGCATCCTCAGCCGAGCCCTCTTCTTTCTCCCGGTCATGCGATCGCTCGGGGCTCGCTACGCCGATCTCGCCGAGCTGAGCGCCGACCGTGCCGCGGTGCGGGCCAGCGCCGGCCGACCGGGCCCGCTGGCGTCGGCGCTGCTTGTATTCGACGCCAGCACTCCCCCCGGGGCAAGCGGGATCTCGCCCGAACGAGTGGACTCGCTCCTTGGTCAACCTCCCCGCTGGAGGCTGCCGGTGTGGCTGACGACCGTATCCATAGCCGCGCTCTTCATCCTGAGCCTCCTGATTTGGCGGGCCAGCGGAGCAGCGTCGGCCCGTGCCAGCTTCAACCTGCCGTTCCTTTCCTCCCAGCCGTGCGCGGTGATCATGACGCTGCTGCCCATCCTGGGGTGTATAGCCCTGTTGAGGCGCCGCGCACGGAGAATCCAGGACGGAGGTTGATCTACTACGCATCGTAGTGTTATGATCTGTAGTAGTAAGTCACTTTGCCCTCGAACGATCGGAGATCCTGTGATCAAGCGCCTCGTCCTCGCCGCTACCGCCGCCACCCTGCTCGCGAGCTTTGCGACACCCGCCATCGCGAACGGACGCACCTCAAGGCACCGCCACGCCCTCGGGGGTGCTCGTCTCGCCGCAGACACGCCGGACCAGGTGCTCCAGTGGAACGAGGAGCTGCAAAAGGTTCTCGTAGCTCCCGGGGCCCAGCCGGCGTCGGTTCACCCCACCCGCGCGATGGCGATCACTCAGATTGCCGTGTACGACGCGGTCAACGGGATCACTGGCGGTGGCGGACCGCTCCTCGTCGAGCTTCATGGTCCGCGCAGCGCCTCGGCTGAGGCTGCGGCTGCCTCCGCCGCGCGCACCGCGCTTGACGCTCTGCTGCCGAGCCAGCAGTCGACGATCGACGCCTTCTTCCAGGCATCGCTGGCGCAGCTCGGCTCTGGTGAGCGCGTCGAACGGGGAGTTCGCTTCGGCGAGCGCGTGGCAACAGAGGTCTTGGCCGCGCGGGCGAACGACGGCGCCACCGCCACCGCGCCGGTGTTCACCCCCCTGACCGGACCAGGGGAGTACCAGCTGACGCCGCCGGCCTTCGCGCCCGCCGGATTCACCCAGACATCTCATGTCACTCCGTTCGTGCTCGAGCGCGCGAGCCAGTTTCGTCCGGCATCACCGCCGGCGCTGACCAGCCTGCGCTACGCATCGGACTTCAACGAGGTCAAGTCCCTCGGTGAGCTGAACAGCGCCACCCGCAGCGCGGATCAGACGGCGATCGGCAAGTTCTGGGGCGCCGCCCCCATTTGGATCGTCTGGAACCAGATTGCCGACCAGGCCGCGCTCGGCTTCAGCAACAACCTCGAGCAGAACGCCCGATTGTTCGCGCTGCTCAACGCGTCCCTGGCGGACGGCGCGATCGCACTCTACGACGCCAAGTACGCCTTCCACCGCTGGCGTCCAATCACCGCGATCACGGCACCCAACCAGGGCACTTCCAACACCGCGGCCGACCCCAACTGGGTTCCGCTTACCAACACGGCAAACGACCCCAGCTATCCGGGAGCGCACGCCACCTTCAGCCAGGCCGCTGCCACCGTGCTCGAGGACTTCTTTGGCACCGACGTCTTCTCGTTCTCGCTCACCAACCCATCGGTGGGCCTCACTCGGACATTCACGAGCTTCTCGCAGGCGTCTGACGAGGCGTCCGCGAGCCGCATCTTCGCCGGGCAGCACTTCCGTTACGACGAAGAAGCGGGACAGGCGCTCGGCAACCAGGTCTCCGACTTCGTGCTCGACCACGCACTCCTGCACATCGACAACCACCGCGGTTAGGGATCGACGCCCGTGACGAACCACACCGATGACCCAACATTCTCGACGTAGGCATCGTTCCGCATTTTCGGATCGCGCGCTCAGAGCAGGGGGTGGCCGCGAATGAGCAGCCGCCAGCAGCGCAAGCGCGAGGCGCGCGCCAAGCGGCTGGCGCTTGAAGCCGCGGCCAAAGCCAACGCACGGCGCAAACGGCGAATCGTCGGCGTCAGCGCCTCCGTCCTGACTGCCGCTCTGCTGGCCACCGCGATCGCGCTGGCCGGCAGCGGCGGAGTCGGTGCGCCCTCTCCGTCTTCACTGCCCTCCAATGATCTCGAGCCTCTATCGGTGCTCGGAAAGCTGGGATCCGCCGGCTCACCGGGTCCGCTCGGCCCGGAGGGCGTCCCGGTTCCCGACGCTCCGGATCTCACCGGCCGCGGCTCCGGCGCAAGCTCCCCAGTCGACGGAATCCAGTGCCTAGGTGCCGAGCAGCTCTTGTTTCACATCCACGCACACCTGACTGTTTTCGTGAACGGCGCCGCGCGGCGGATCCCCTACGGAGTAGGCATCGAAGGAGCGCAGGTCACCGCCACGCCCGCCGGACCATACGTGGGCGGCGGCACCTGCTTTTACTGGCTGCATACTCACGCCGCGGACGGGATCATCCATATCGAGTCACCGATCGCTCGCACCTTCACGCTCGGTGACTTCTTCGACGTGTGGGGACAGAAGCTCGGCCCCGACCGGGTTGGCTCCAGCGCGGGACCGGTGACGGCGCTGCTGGACGGGCGGGTCTATCGCGCCAATCCGCGCAGCATCCCGCTGACGGCGCACGCGCAGATCCAGCTCGAGGTCGGACGACCACTCCTCGCTCCAGTGTCCATCACCTTCCCGACCGGCTTATAGGACGCCGGACACGCACCGGCAGGTGCGCGCCGGGGATGTCAGCTGCGGCCGCGGCGGCGAAGGCGAAGGAGCATGCGCTGTGGAGGTCTCGACGGCGGCGAAAGAGACGGCCTTGGCTGGCGCGGGCCAGGTCACCCGTCCCGTCCCATCGCCACCACTATCGCTGCCGGGCCAAACCCCGCCGCAGCCGGCGCTCGACGACCGTCACCACAAGGCTCATCAGCATGCCGAGCACCGCGCGCTCGAGCCGCGCCGCCACCCGGCTCATCGGCGAGCCCGGCGCGCGTCGGCTATCAGCGCGCCGGTGAGCACGGCGGCCGCCGCAGCAAAGGCAGGCGCCGCCCACCGCGGCGCCCGCCCGGTGGCCGCCGCTACGCTGCTCCCGGCCAGCGCACCGGCTGCGGTCAGCCCGAGCGCGATCCGGCTGCCCGTCTGCGCGATCACTGCGGCCAGCTCGTCGTTGCGGTTCATCTCAACCTGCAGCCCGGCTCCCGGCCTGGCCCCGACCACCCGTTCGAGGTTTTCGAGCAGACGCTCGCCGCGGACGCGCAGCTTCTGCGCCTCGAAGAACAGCTGGCGCGGGTTGGCCGAGGCCCGTAGCCGGCTCCCGAGCTGGCGCAGGTAGAACGCGCCGGCGACCGAGAATGGGTCGAGGGTCGGATCGAGCTCAGCCGCCGCGAGCTGCATCTGCCCAAACGCCTTGCCGATCAGGGCCAAGGACGCCGGGAGCCGGACGCCGTGGCGAACCGACAGCTCGGTGAGCTGCTGGAGCAGGGGCCCCAGCCGGAGTTCGCTCAAGGGTAGATGGCGGTAGCGCCCTACGAGCTCCGACAGGTCGGCCTCGAACGCGGCGGGATCGAAGCGCGTGCTTACGCGCTCGGCCGACAGCGACACCATCAGGTCGACTAGGAACCCGACGTCCTCCTGCCAGAAGGCCAGCAGCATGAGGAGCAGCGACTGGCGGACGTCGGCGTCGACCTCGCCCACCATCCCCAGGTCAAGCAGATAGATCTTCTCGCGGCACCACATCATGTTTCCGGGGTGCGGGTCGGCGTGGAAGAAGCCGTCGGCGAGCACCTGCTGGTAGTAGGCCTCGAGCAGCTGCCGCCCAGCGGCGTGCCTGGCCTCGCCCTCGGGCGCGCTGCCCACCGGGACTCCCTGCACCTCCTCCATCACCAGCAACCGCGCCGTGGTCAGCTCGGCGTGGACCTCGGGCACGGCGAGCCGGTCGAACGGCTCGAGCACCACGCGCATCCGCTCGAGGTTGGCCGCCTCGTGACGGAAATCGAGCTCGCGGCGCAATGAGGAGGACAGGTGGGCGATGATGGCCGGAACGTCGACCACCTCGGTGAACGCAGGTCGTGCGGCTGCCTTCTGCGCGAACTCCTCGAGCAGCCCGAGGTCGCGCAGTATGTCCTCCTCGGCCGTGGGACGCTGCACCTTGACCACCACCCGCCCGCCGCCGACCAGGACCGCGCGGTGGACCTGAGCGATCGTCCCTGCCGCCATCGGGTCGGGCTCGATGCTCACGAACACGTCCTCCCACGGGACGCTCAGCTCCCGTTCCATGCCAGCCACCACCTCGGCCTCCGACAACGGTGTGACCTGGTCCTGGAGCGCCGCCAGCTCCCGCATGAAGGACTCGGGCAGCAGGTCGGGCCGGGTAGAGAGGATCTGGCCGAGCTTCGCGAAGGTGGGACCGAGCTCCTCGAGCACCTGGCGGAACCGCGTGGCCCGCGCGTCGTACGACGACGCGGGATCGCCGTTGCGGCTGAGCAGGTTGCCGAGCCCGTACTTCGCCACAATCGTGGCGATGCGCGCCGCCCGCCCGAGTAGTTGCCCCTCGCTGGCCGCCTGCTCCCCTTCCTCGCCGCGCCGGCGCCGCGAGCCTGCCTCCGTCGGGCGTCCATCCGAGGTGTTGACGATGACCACCGTGCACGGCGCCGTGTGCGAGACGCGGTTGGGCACGCTCCCGAGCAGGAACTCGCTCCGCTCGCTCATCGTGAGGCTGCCGACCACGACGATGTCGGCGTCCTCCTGCGCGGCCACGTCGACGATCGCCTCCGCCGGCCGCGAGTCGTATTCCACCCTGGCTCTGCCCCGCTCGCCTGCCAGCCGCTGCGCTAGCTTCCGCAACTCGGTCGCCTCCGCCCCACCCGCCGACCCGGCGCCACCAACCAGATGCTCGGGCGCAACGACCTGGAGCACGAGCAGTTCGGCGCCGTAGCGTTCCGCCATCTCCGCCGCCCACTCGACCGCGCGTGTAGCAGAATCGGACCGGTCGGTGGCGACCAGGATCCGCCGGATCAATCTCAGCCCCCTTTACGCTCGCCGGGGCGCAACTATACGCTTTCAAGGGTCGTACCGGGGCGCATTTCGACGCTCGAGAGGGGTCTGAATGAGAGAGCACACGACTCGCTATCAGCAGCGGCGTCGCTATCCCATGTCGGTGCACGAGGCGTGGCGTGTGTTGGCCGACACCGATCATCTCAATCGCAGCATTGGCCTGCCGGCGGTGGATTTCTCGGCTCTGCCTGACCCGCTGTTGCGCAGTGCGCGGGCGAAGGCATGGGGGTTTCTCCCCGTCCGCTGGAAGGAGTTTCCCTTCGAGTGGGTGCGTGAGCGCCGGTACGTGGTGCGGCGCGAGTTCGAGAACGCGCCGGTGAGTGCGGTCGAAGTGGGCATCGAGCTCGGACCTGACGGCGACGGCGTGATCGTCACCTCGTTCGCCGACTTCATTTCGACCAACCCGGCCGGCCGTGTGCTGTGGAGGCTGGGGAAGGCTCCGGTCACCGGCCTACTCGATTTCTGCGATCGCTATCTGGCCCGCAAGGCCGCCGGCCGCGCCGATGCCACGCCGACGCCCGAGCAGCGCGCCCCCGTCAACTCGGCGCGCCTCGATCAGGCCCTGAGTCGGCTGCGCGCATATCCCGTGGCCGCCGAGCTGATCGATCCGCTGTATGAGCGGATCGTCGAGGGCAGCGACGACCAGCTGGTCAGGGTACGCCCGTTCGCGCTCGCTGACACCTGGCACACGAACCGCCTCGAAGTCCTCCGCCTGTTCCTGTACGCCACACGCGCGGGGTTGTTCGAGTTGCGCTGGGAACTCATGTGCCCCAACTGCCGCGTGCCCAAGCAGGAGATGGCCAGTCTGGCCAAACTACCGGCGCAGTTTCACTGCGAGGTCTGCGGCATCGCCTACGGCACCGAGTTCGACCGCAGCGTCGAGCTGCGCTTCTCGCTCCACCCAAGCGTTCGCCCCGTCACCGACCTCGTGTACTGCATCGGCGGGCCGCTGCGCATGCCCCACATCGCTGCGCAGCAATACCTGCGCCCGCACGAGGAGCGCAGCCTGTCAATCGCACCGACCGAGCCACTACGCCTGCGCACCGTCGGCTCGACGAACCACTTGACGATCGCAGCGGGCCCGCCGGCGGGGCGCCCGGCAACGGTCAAGGTCACCTACGCCGACGGGCGCTGGGTCGCGCCACACAGCCTGATCCGCGGGGAGCGCCTGGAGCTCCCCGAGGGCTCGATGCTCTCGCTGCGCAACCACACCGGCGGCGCCGTGCTGGCCGTGGTGGAGGACGCCGGCTGGACCAGAGACGCCACCACCGCCGCGGAGGTGACCGCACTCCAGGAGTTCCGCGACCTGTTCAGCTCGGAGGTGCTGGCACCCGGCCAGCAACATGCGATCCGCCACATCGGCCTGCTGTTCAGCGACCTCAAGGGTTCCACGGAGCTGTACGAGGGGATCGGCGACGCCGCCGCCTACAGCAGGGTCAACCGGCATTTTGACTTTATCCGCCAAGCCGTGGTGCGCCTCGGCGGCAGCATCGTCAAGACGATGGGTGACGGTGTGATGTGCGCCTTCCGCCAGCTCGACGACGCGCTCGAGGCGGCGCTCACCGTCCAGGAGCAGGTCGCCGACTGGTGCCGCGCCGAGCACATCGATCCGCCCCTCGTGCTCAAGCTCGGCGTCCACGCCGGTCCGGTGATCGCCATGACAGCCAACGACCGGCTGGACTATTTCGGCCGCACCGTCAACGTGGCGGCTCGCCTCGGCGATCAGAGCCGGGGCGCCGACATCGTCATGCTGCGCGAGGTCCTCGACCAGGCCTCGGCCCGGTCTGAGGTGGCCGTCGAGAACTTCAACCGCCGCCTCCGCGGCCTCGACTCAGAGCAACAATTGGTTCGCCTGACTCTACGCCCGTCCGAGGGCCGGGCTCGAGCAACCGGTGAGGATGGCCAGCTTTTCGAGCCGGCGCCGGACTACTCGAGCGCGCGCGACACCGCGGACCCCGACGACCGGCGTGGCCACTACGCCAGCCCATAGGCCTTGATCTGCTTCGCCGTGTCAACGTAGTGGCGCATGCGGTTGATCTTGCCCTCGTCGTTGAGCGAGTACAGATGCAGCTCCTCGTCGGTGACGCTGCCGCCATCCGGCATGGCGATTGAGATTTGCACCTCGACGACGACCTGGCGATCGCTGGCGAGCATGTCGAGCACCTGGAAGTCCTGGATCTGCATCGTCGCCACATAGCCGAAGAAATCGGCGACGCCAGCGCGACCGTGTCGCGGCTTCATCGGCGGAATACCCGCCTTCTGTCCCTGGTTGTCGAGCCACGACTCCCACGCGCAGTCGTCGGCTATCTGGTCGAGGATGAAGTCGATGTCGCCGCGACCGAACGCTTCATAGATGCCGCCGACGACGGCTACGTTGGTGGCGGCGCGGTTTTCGGTGGCACTCATGGCTGTCCTCTCTCGGTGCGGTGTCCGAGACGAACCCTAGATCGGACTGGATGGTTCGATCAAGCCACTAGAGCCCGCCGGCAGGAGCTACGCCGTCCACCACGTTCGCGGGCTCCCGGTTGGAGCCGTGATGCGACGCCGGTAGCATGTGGCACGCGTGGGTGGCGCCGGGCCTCGGGAACGTCCGCCGCCGGAGGTTTCGGGGTCGGCATGTGGTGATGAGGGCTGAAGTGGAATCGGGTTCGTGTACGACGACGCACTGATTCGGCCGTGGTTCGAATCGGCGGTCGAGCGCGTGCCCGGGTTGTCGTTGTTCGATGCCCATGCGCACATCGGGTTCAACGTGGCAGCGGCACGTCAGGCGTCCGTGTCACGTTCGCGGCGAGCATCACCAACCCAGCACGCGATCCCCGAGCTCGCCACCGAAGCCGACATCCGCGGGTCACCGGCTACTCGACGCGAGCGAAGTGAACCCTCGTGCCGCGGCGATACGGCGGCTGTCGACAATCTTCCCGACCGTCAACATGAGTACTGTGTCGTCGAGGAGTGACGACGGCCAGCGCGCTGGACCTCCGCGCGTCCTCCCTCGCCGACCACATGATCGTAGACCATCTGGGCTCGCCTCCGCCACCAGCGGAAGACGACGATAGCCGTGACTGATTCTCCATTCCGGCGCATCCCGAGTATCGAGCGCAGCAGCGTGACACGTCCGGCGATTTCTTGGCGGAGCGGACCGCCGAAGCGGAAGCCGCGTTTCACCGTGAGCATCCCAGCTACGCCGATACCGCTGTGCTCGATGAGCTTCGCGCCGTTGACTTCGCGCGGCTTGATCGCGAAGGTCACGTCTATCTCGACTACACGGGAGCCGGCTTATTTGCCAGCTCGCAGGTTACGCAGCACATGCAGCTA
>JAFAZZ010000066.1 GCA_019239375.1 Solirubrobacterales bacterium
CCGAGCCGCCGCTGTTCCCTCCCGATCCCGTGCCGCGGGCCCGCGTCGAGGAGGCGGAGCGGTGGGGCGAGGAGCAGTTGCAGCCGATCCCCCGACGGCTGTTCCGCTACGGCGTTGCGCGCAACCCCGAGTTACGGCAGTGGGTCGTACGGGCCCAGCGCCTGCCGGTCCCCGCGCTGACCGCGCAAGCGATCCGCCCAGCAATGGAGTGGTACCTGCGGACGATCGAAGCCGACGGGCGGCGCGCGAGCGAAGCGGGGGTGCGGGCCGACCTCGCAGCGCTGCCGGCGCTGCTCGACCACGTGGACCGGCTGATCGGGGACGGCACGCTGACGCTTGACCCGCCGAACGCCGCGACGCTCCAGATCATGGCAAGCGTCAACCTGCTCGGTCGGTTTGCCGACCTGGCCGAGCTGGTCGCCTCGCACGCATCCGCCGAACCGGCGCGCGGGCTGTTCCGTCGTTACCGCGCCGGGTTCCCGCCGTTCCTGGACCCCGAATGGCTCGCGCCGGTGCGAATCGCGCCGACGACCTAGGGTCGGTGCCTCAGAGAGCGAACGCAGTTCGATCTTAGGCTCACCCGACAAACGTGGTGACCCTGACGCCGAGACGCAGCGGGCGCGACGGCTCCAGCACTTACCGAGGCGCAATCAGCGCTAGCACCTGCTCGCCGTGCCGCTGGAGAAAGGCCGGGCCGACGCCCTTGATCCTTGCGAGCTCGGTCAGCGACCTCGGGCGCAGTTCGGCGATCGCCTCAAGGGTGCTGTTGTGAGCCACCGTGTAGGCCGGCTTGCCGTTGCTGGCGCGCACGCGCCAGTCGCGCAGGCTCTGCAGCAGCCCGGCGTCGGCGGGATCGAGCTGCGCGGCATCCGGCGCGCGTGAACGTTCGGCTCGCGCTGGGGTGAGCGACGCGGGGTCCGGCAGCCCAATCGTGTCGGGATCGCACACGTCGCAGCACCGCCCCGCGGGGGCGCCCGACCGCCTGTCGGCGAAATGGTCCAGGAGCGTGCGGCGGCGACACTCGCCCGAGGCCGAGCTGAACGCCTCGACCGCCCGGAACGCACGCCAGGCGCGGTCGCGCGCCACCCGGCAGATGGACGCCACCTCGAGGCGGCCGGACGACGAGGCCGGAGCGAAGGTGACCTGCAACTGCCCGCCCCAGGCGGGCTCCAGCGCGCACAGCCCCGCCCGCTCGGCGACCCCGAGACAGACCCGATCGCGGTCCGCCCGCGGCGCATCGATCACGGCCGTTGCACCGCCGCAAGAGGCCCTCAGGCGCCGCAGGTAGACGAGCACGTCTTCGGGCTCGACCCCGTCCCGCTGGATGAAGTTGATCAGGCGGCCCAGGTCGACGCGACTGGCCAGCAGGATCGCACGGGCTGGGTCGCCGTCGCGCCCGCCGCGTCCAACCTCCTGGTAGTACGTCTCGACGCTCTTGGGGATAGCCCAGTGCACGACGGCGCGGACGTCGGCCTTGTCGACGCCCATCCCGAACGCGTTCGTTGCGACCACGATCTCGGCGTCGCCCTCCATGAAGCGGTGCTGGGCCGAGGCGCGCTCGTCCGCGGGCATGCCCGCGTGATAGCCGACCGCCGGCAGCCCACCGGACCGCAGCCGCTCGGTGACCTCCTCAACGTCGCGTCGGGTGCCGCAGTAGACGATCGCTGGCCGGTTCGCCGGGTCAGACAGCGCCAGCGAGAGCAGCATCTGCTTGCGAGCTCTGGACCCAGTTCCCTCAAGCGCGATCACGTCGAACGAAAGGTTCGGACGGTCGAAGCCGGCGCGCGTCACGTATGGATCGCTTAAACCGAGCCGCGCGCTGATCTCCTCGGCTACCTGCTCGGTCGCCGTCGCGGTGCACGCCATCACGGTTGGCGACCCGAGGCGATCCATGACGCCGCGAAGGCGGAGATAGTCGGGACGGAAGTCATGGCCCCATTCCGACACGCAATGAGCCTCGTCCACGGCGAACAGGTCCACGGTTCGCTGCGCCAGCGCCGCCAAGAACGAGGAGGAGGCGAAGCGCTCCGGCGAGCACAGGATGACCCGTGCGCGGCCACTGCGGACGTCGCCAAGTGCCCGGGTGGCCGCGGCGGGATCCATGCCTGAGGCGATCATCGCCGCCGGATGCCCACCCTGCAGCAGCCGCCGGTACTGGTCCGCCATTAGCGCGATCAAGGGGGAGACCACGACGGTCAATGCATCGGAGGCGATGCCGGGCAGCTGGTAGCACAGGCTCTTGCCGCCGCCGGTCGGCATCACCACCAGGGTGTCGCGCCGTGCGAGCGCCGCGGCCACCGCCTCGCGTTGCCCGGGCCGGAACTCGCGCAAGCCGAAATGCGCGAGCAGGGCATCGGGATCACGGGGCCCGTCGTAACGGCGCTCCGGTGGAGCGTCGATGCCGATCCGATCCAGGCCGCGAAGCGCCAGCTGGGCCTCCGCATCCTCATCGAGCGGCCTCGGCTGCCGCGCGGCTCCCGCCTGGGCCTCGGCCAGGGCGCGTGCCTGACCGGCCGCCTCAGCGCGCTCGGATCCCTCGAGCGAGCGCCACATCGCCCGGAGCGCAACGAGCTCCTCCTCCAGTCCGGGATCGGAGGGGTTGGCCTCAATGCGCGCAACAAGCGAGCGCGCGCGAGCGGAGAAGTCCGTCACGCCTTCCAGCGTAGGCGCCGGCCTGGACGGTTCGATCACCACGTCCCGACACGGGGCTGCTACTGATGCACAGTTCCCTCAGAACTGGAGAAAGGCGCTCCCCTCCGTGATCGCGGGCGGGTCAACCGTCGTGCTCACATTCTCCTTCACCCACTCGGCGGCACGCCGCGAGGACTCGTCGGTACC
>JAFAZZ010000084.1 GCA_019239375.1 Solirubrobacterales bacterium
AACCGGACCCGATGCTCGCGACGACCAGCTGGTGGGTGTCCTCCGGAACGCGTTCCTGCTGCAGCGGCGCGATCCAAAGCGGCGGTTCTTCTCGGCATCGCAACTCCTCAACGTTGAGCGTTGCGACGACCGATTGAATCCGCCCCACCGCGCTTACTGCCATTGGAGGTCGGGCCCCGGCACGTGCCGGGGCCCGACCCTGGTCCCGATCGACCTAGTCGACGTCTAGTGGTCCTTGGCGGCGCGCGCCACCGACGCCTGACCGAGCAGGAAGGTCCTGACCGACCGGGCCCTCCCGCTCCTGAAGCGATACGTTTTTGCTCTCGCTCGATGAATCGCGCCACTCAGCCGCTTGAAGGCGACTGTTCCGTTCTGGCTCGCGATGGGCGGGTTGACGGCTGGCGGGTAGAACGCCGAGGCGGCGTTGGCTTGCAGGAAGTCATAAGCCAGCTGCCCCGGTGGAACGTCCGGCCGGGTGGCGGCCTGCCAGGGCACTACCTGGCGGAATGCGTCCCACGCCGCGGTTGGCCCCGCGCCGAAGCTGCGCGGTAGGCCAAGCGTCTGGCCCTGGATCTGGCGAATGTCCATCCATCTGGTGGCCGTTAAGAGGTCCTGTCCGAGCAGCCACACCAGATCATCGACCATCAGTCGAGCTCGCGACACCTTGATCCTGCCCTCGGCTTGCAAGTCCTCGACATTGGAGATGATCGAGTTGCCCTGCGCCGGGACTGGGTTCTGCAGTAGCTGGATTTCGGCCAGCAGGTCCGCCAGCGTGTAGTCGGCCGCCCCCGGGGCCGAGTTGGCGATCTGGCTCGCCGGGAGGCTCGGGTCGTTCGCCGCGATCACGGTGAAGAACGTGTTCTCGAATCGCAGCGGCACCATGTCGTCGTTGACCGCGATGTTCGCCAGCGCATTGGTCAGCGCCTCGATCTCATTGTCGATCGGGTATGGGTCCCAGTTCGCGTTTGACAGGATGTAGCCGTGCTGGCACCCGGTCCCGCCCACGCCCGGTCCGACGCACGCACTGTCATCTGGTCCACCCTTGACGTAGTACTGCAGGAACCACGGCGTATTCAGCTCTCGCGATGAGCTGGGCGACCATCCCGGGGTGACCGCCGGGTTGTGGTCTGATGAATTCATCTGGAGCGTGAGGTCCTGCTTGAGCTGGTTCCACGCCTCCCACGCGGAGCCGTTGCGCTCGCTCAGCGCCCTCAAGCTCTCCGGGTCCTGGATGATCCGGAACGGAACGCCGGTGCTCGACAGCTGGTCGAGCTGGAACAGGTAGCTGCCGCTGATCTGATCCAGCAACCGGGCGGCGTCGGCGTTCAGCCACGGGAACGGCCGGTTGGACTGGACTGGCGCAGCGATTGGGGTGACGCTCGAGTTCATGCCATCGAGCTCCATCGCATAGATCAGGTCCTGCCAGTTCAGCATCCGCTGGCCGTCATAGACGAGGAGTGCTGCTTGACCCATAGTGAACGCATTGGTGCTCGTCACCGCAGCGTCATCGGCGGCGAATGGGGCTCCCGGCGCCTCGAACTGCGCCGGCTGATTCTGGAGCGGCTTCAGGCCTGCCTCCGCCAATGCCTGGGAGGCCGGCATCTTGACCCCGTGGTAGTACGCCTGGCCGCCGCCGACCATTGTCGCCTCGACGTTGCCCATCTGCGGCAGATCGCCTTCGCCCGGAGAACCTCGCGACTCCACAACCGGAGTGACGTCGCGATTGAGAAGATCGATCAGCATCTGCGTGACCTGGGGTGTGGCGGCCTCATAGGAGATCGTGTTCACGCGCTCCGCGATCATGGCGCGCACGATCTCCTCGTCGTTTACTTCGGGTCCGAGGCCGCCCCGCGTACCGTTCTGGAAGGTGGCCAACTGTCGCTCCAGGAGGAACTGCTGGTTGGAGCACTGCACGCCGCTCGTCGGGCAAGTGGGGGAGGTGGAGGTCACCTCTGTAGAGAGCGGGTCTCCCGTAAAGATCACGTTTTGGCGTCCCGCGCCCGTGCCGCGGTTGAAGAAGTAGATCGGGACGCCCTCGCGGGATCCTTCCAGCAGCAAGTAGTACGCGTTTAGCGACCGTTGCCGGGCGGCCTGCGATAGCTGGACCTTCGCGCCGTACCGGGCGATCGCCACCAGCTTGTCTACGGTCAAGTTGTGGCCGTTGAGGACAATCGTCCGGTTGGCGTCGGTGGGAGTAATCGGGTTGTAGGCCGACGCGACCGGCACCTCAACAACGAGCGTGAGCGCGCTAGCCGCCGCTAGGGCAGCGAGTGTCGCTTTGACACGACGTAACATGGCCCTTCTCTTTCTCCAAGTCATTTAACGATTTTGTTCAACGGGCGCGTCCGTAATGCAGCGCGATAACCCACGTCCGGGTCACGCCCCGTC
>JAFAZZ010000006.1 GCA_019239375.1 Solirubrobacterales bacterium
TTAGCGAGCGCGGTTTGACCTTCGCCTCTAGCTCGGGATCGAGGGCGAGCAGATGCCAGCGCAGCCGGTTCTCCATCTTGGTTCGCTCCTCGACCAGGTCCTTGCGGTGATCTGAGAGCAGCCTGACCTGCATCGCCCGCTCGTCGAGATAAGCGACCGGGAAGCTCTCCACGCCGTCCTTGACGACCGCGCGGGCGATCGCCAGGGAATCGATCTCATCCGATTTGCCGGGCTCGCGTTCCCCCTTGCGCGAAGCGCCCATCCGCTGCGGGGAGACCCGGATGACCCGCTCGCCGGCCGCGATCAGCGCCTGCTCCAAACGACGCGAGACATGCCGGCAATCCTCAATCGCCCACACGCGCTCATCATCGAACTCCCGGGCCCAGCGGACCGCGGCCATATGCCCGGCGTCCCGAGCCTCGATCTGCCGCTTGCCGCGGACACGGCCCGTTCCCTCATCCACCGCCGCCAGCGCATGTGAGCGCTTGTGCGTGTCCACCCGATCACGATCATGTACGCCGTCCCTTCAGTTGGTTTGTTCACCGACGAAGCGGATCTCGGCGGACAATCCTCAGTTAGGGCTCTCGCCAGACTCCTATCAGGTCACGCCGAAGGTCCTTTGGGCGGCGACGGGCGACAAAACGTGCCAAGGCCAGACCGGGGAACCGGTCGACAGGATGCCGGAGGGTCAGCCCGCCGCCAGCCCGAAGGACCTACACGCCGGGTCGGACGTCACCGCCCCGCGCCTCAGGACGATGACACTGAGGATGCCGGGCGGAACGGCCCCAAGGACGCCGAGCGAAGCGAGGCCCCAGATCAGCTGCCGGCGCGCGAAACGAGGCGGGACATGACCACCTGTGACCGCGTGCGCTGGACGAGGCCGTCGCGCTGGAGGTCCATGATCAGGCGCTCGAGGTCCGCGTTGTCCTGAGTCCGGACGCGGGCGATTGCATCGGCCTCGCCAGTCACGCTCCAGGCCTCGACGACCTCGCGGTGGCGGCGGAGCGTGTCGGTGACCTGGCCGAGCAGCGTGCCAGGGGCATAGAACAGCTCGATCAGCGCCTCGGTGTGGTCGCCCAGCGCATCGTGGTCCACGACGGCGGTGAAGCCCTGGAGCGCTCCGCGGGCCTTCAGACGGTCGACGCGGCGCTTGACTGCCGGCGCGCTCAGCGCGATCCGGCGGGCGATGTCGTCGTAGGTGCGCCGGCCGTCCTCGATAAGTAGCGCAAGAATCTGACGGTCCTGGTCATCCATCCGGCGATCTATTGCAGAGAATACATCGATTTCGGCATCGACAACCGCCGGAGGCCGAGATAGGCTCCTGTGCGTGTCCGACTCAGGAACGCTTGCCCGCGTCGTGTTCGACGAGGCCCACAGCGAGGCGTGGACGATCCGGCCCGAGCTGGCTCGGGACATGCAACCGGCTCATCCGGGCGATTCCTCCTACGCCCGCGCGGCCGCCGCACTGGCTTCGCGCGATTTCGTGGTGGCCCCCAATGTGGAGGGGCTGCTCACGGCCGAGAGGCTGTCCGAGTGCGACGTGCTGGTGATCGCGCATCCGTCGGACCCGACCTGGGAGCGGACGACCGGCGCGGGGTCGCCGCGGCTGGACCCCGAGGAGCTCAACGCGATCGAGGCGTTCGTGGCCACCGGCGGCGGTCTGGTCGTGCTCGGTGAGACCGAGCAGGAGAAGTACGGCAACAACCTCAACGAGCTGCTGGCGCGGTTCGGGCTGCACCTGGAGAACGAGATGGTGCAGGACTACGAGCACTACCGGGGGGCGCCGAGCTGGGTCCTGGCCGAGCTGTTGGACGGCGCGCGGGGCTGCACCGGGGACCTGCTCGCGCGCGTGCACGACGCGTGCCTGTACCGGGCGACCACGATTACCTCGAGCAACGGCACGACTGTGCTCGCGCGCACGCACAACACGGCGTCCTCGCCGGCGCGGCCGCTGATGGTGGCCGCGACGCATGGTGAGGGGCGCGTCGTCGTCCTGGGCGACTCGGACCTGTTCGGCGATGACTGCATCGACGAGCTGGATCACCGGACCCTGTGGCTGAACATCTGTTACTGGGTGTCTCGTTCCGACGGTGGCGTGTGGCCGGTCGCCGAACGCCGGGCGGTAGCCGAGCATGACCCGGCATGGCTGATCCTTCGCGACGAGACCAACGCGCTGGCCGAGCTCCAAGCGCCCGACGGGTCATTGGTCGGGGGGTGGCCCGCGGCGGAGGCTCACGTGGAGCGGATGATCGATGCGATCGAAGAGCTGGCGCCGAAGTTTCCGCATGATGGGGAGTACTTGCGCGCGGTGGTCGAGGACCTGCGTGGGTGGGTGGCCGCCGGGTTCGCCAAGCCGGACTTCACACGGGCGCTGGCGCAGTTCCGGCCGGAGCTACAGCGCGACGATGGGCTCGAGCACCTGGTGGTGTTCCCGATGTACAAGCAGAACGGCTCGCGCGACACCTGTTTCGAGGCGCTGATCGTGCGGGTGCCGTGGCCCGACTGGATCGCCGAGCTCGAGCGCGCGCGCTACGACAACCCGAAGTTCGTGCCGGTCGAGCTGGTCGATGCCACGCGTGGATACGACTCCGAGTGCGCGGTGCTGTTCCCCGAGACGGTCTCGGTGGCCGGCCGTCCCGTGAGCAACTTCGGCGCGATCTTCTGCGACCGCGAGGCCGGGCGGCTGCGTCGGCTGGCCGGCGCCGCGGCGGACCTGCTGCGCCTGAACCTGCCGCCGGACGCGGCGTGCATGCTGGCCAGCCCGGCCATCTCCCAGCAGGCCTACATCCTGTGGGACCTCATCCACGACCGCGCCCACAGCCGCGGCGAGTTGCCCTTCGACCCGTTCATGGTCCGGCAACGGGCGCCCTACTGGATGTACTCGCTCGAGGAGCTGCGCTGCGATCTGACCGCGTTCGGGCAGGCGGTGGAGCTCGAGGCCCGGGGCGTGTCGTTCGCGCGCTACGTGCAGTACGCGATCCTGCTCGACCGGCTGCTGCGCTTCCCGATCACCGGCGCGCGCGTGCGCAACTACGATGGTCTCGGCGGCCAGCTTCTGTTCGCCTACCTGCACCGGCACGACTACCTGCGCTGGACCGACAACCAGCTCACGATCGAGTGGGGGCGCGTGGCCGAGGGCGTCGCGGACCTGCGCCACGAGGTGGAGGAGCTGTATCGACTGGGCATCGACCGCACCAAGCTCCAGCACTGGGCGGCGGCGCACGATCTGGTGGCGGCCAGCGTGCCGCCGGCGGCCGGGTCGCGCTGGGCCTCCGCGGTGCGCGAGTTCACCGATGTGGAGGACCCACGGCCTTACATCGACCTGGTGCGCGATGACGAGTTCCCGCTCTCGATCTTCTACTCGTCGCTGAAAGCTAAGCTCGCGGCGTGAGCTTGAACGGCGCGCGCGGGTTCGCCTCCGACAATTCGGCCACCATCCATCCTGAAGTGCTCGCGGCGATCGCGCGGGTAAACGTCGGGCACACGTTCGCCTACGGGCACGACGACTACACGCAGTCGGTGCAGGAGCGGGTGGCTTCAAGCTTCGGCGAGGACGCGAGTGCGTTCTTCGCGTTCAACGGGACCGGGGCGAACGTCTTGTCCCTGCGGGCTGCGTGCCGGCGCTTCGAGGGCGTGATCTGCGCCGAGAGCGCGCACCTGAACGTCGACGAGTGCGGCGCGCCGGAGGCCATGGCCGGCGTCAAGCTCCTGACCGTGCCGGGCGTGGACGGCAAGCTCACCCCCGCGCTCGTGGAGAGCCGGATCGGCCGGATCGGCGAGGAGCACGTGGTGCAGCCTCGGGTGGTCTCGATCTCGCAGTGCACCGAGCTGGGGACGCTGTACAGCGTCGCCGAGACCTCCGCGCTGGCGGATGTCGCACACGCGCATGATCTGCTGCTGCACATGGACGGGGCGCGGCTCAGCAACGCGGCCGCGGCGTTGGGGGTGTCTCTGCGCGAGGTGGCGGCGGGCGTTGACGTGCTGTCGTTCGGCGGAACCAAGAACGGGCTGCTCGGCGCCGAGGCGGTCGTGCTCCTGAATCCAGAGCTGGCGCGCGACTTCTTGTACCTCCGCAAGCAGTCGATGCAGCTCGCGTCGAAGATGCGCTTCCTGGCCGCGCAGTTCGATGCGCTGCTCTCAGATGAGCTCTGGCGCCGCTGCGCGGGGCACGCCAATGCAATGGCGGCGCGGCTGTCTGGCGCGTTGCGCGACGTGCCCGGGCTGACGGTCACGCGCCCGGTCCAGACCAATGCGGTGTTCGCCGCGCTGCCGCCGGCGGTCACGGCGTCGCTGCAGCGCGACTACCCGTTCTACGTGTGGGACGAGCCGGTGGGCGAGGTCCGCTGGATGTGCTCATGGGACACCACCGAGGAGGACGTGGATGAGTTCGCCTCCGCGGTGCGCAGCGCGCTCGTGGGCGCCGCCGCTTAGCGCGCCCGCTCGGCGAAGCAGCGGTTCTCGATCCGGCCGACTTGCTCCATCTCGACGACGACCTCGTCGCCGTCCCCGAGCAGGAGCGGCGGCTCGCGGCGGAAGCCGACCCCGCCGGGAGTGCCGGTGAGGATCAGGTCGCCGGGCTCGAGCGTGGCGAACTCGGAGACGGTGCTGACCAGCGTGGGCACGTCGAAGATGAGCAGCTCCGTGGAGGACTCCTGGACCTTCACGCCGTTGACGAACGTCTTGAGCGTCAGAGGCTCAGAGATCTCGTCCAGGGTGACCAGGTCGGGGCCAACCGGGGTCGAGGCGTCCCACGCCTTGCCCTGGAGCCACTGGTGGGTCTTGTACTGGTAGTCGCGCATCGAGACATCGTTGGCGAGCGTGTAACCGGCGACATGGTCGAGCGCTCTATCGCGGGGAACGCGACGAGCGCGCTCGCCAATGACCACGGTAAGCTCGCCTTCGTAGTCGATCGCTTCGGGTTCCGGGGGGAGCGGGATGGCGTCGAACGGGCCGGCCAGTGTGGTGGCGAACTTGGTGAACAGCACGGGGTAGGCGGACGGCTCGCGCTTGGTCTCCTCGATGTGTGCGGCGTAGTTGAGCCCGACGCAAATGATCTTTCCCGGGCACGGCACCACGGGCCGGCGGAGCAGGTCAGCGCTCGGCAGGGCGGAGGCCCGGTCGAGGGAGGGGTAGCGGAGCAGTGAGAGGGGGGTCATGGTCCCCAGCTCGGCGATGCCGGTCAGCGGAACGGCCTGGTCGCCGTCGATGGCGACCGCCATGGGTGCTCCGTCGTGCAGGATCGAGGCAAAGCGCATGGCGCGGAACCATACGTGCGGGAGGCGTCACGCGTATGACGCCTGACCGGCCGGCGGGCCAGCTACGCTGCCGGCCGCAACATTTCCCGCTGCGACGGGTTTTGATCAGAGCTTGCAGGAGGTTCCCAAACAGCTGAACGTGGCGAGCAGGAGGGTCAACGCCGTCACACGCGTGGCGGCGTTTGTGTCGCTGCTCGCGGTGATGTTCGTGTCGCTGCTCACGGCGAGGGTCGCGTCGGCCCAGCCGCCGGAGGTCAGCGTGTACCCGCTGCCGGGATCGGCCAGCTCGCTCCCGGAGACCCAGATCACGTTCCGGGGCATCCCCGCCTCGCAGATCGGCTCCGTGCAGGTGGTGGGGTCGAGTACCGGTGCGCACAGCGGCACGATCCGGGCCGATTCCGACGACCAGGGCGGGAGCTTCATGCCCAGTCAGCCGTTCGCTCCCGGCGAGACCGTCACGGTGAGCACCGGACTGAACGTGGTGGGTGGGTCGGGCGGGGCATGGAAGTTCGCGATCGCGGTGCCGTTCGGCACGATCACCCCGATGAAGCTGCCGATGGTGCCGGCGGGCTCCAATGGGGTGCAGCACTTTCACTCGCGCCCTGACCTACAGCCGGCCTCGTTCACGGTCAACAAGCGCTCGAGCGCTGCCTACAACGCCGACATCTTCCTCACCCCGCAGTACGGCCCGGTGCAGAACGGGCCCATGCTCCTCGACCCCTCGGGCAACCTGATCTGGTTCCAGCCGCTGCCGGCCAATCAACTCGCCGCGGACTTCCGCGTGCAGCAACTCGGCGGGCAGCCGGTGCTGACCTGGTGGCAGGGCTACACCAACAACGGGAGCGGGCGCGGGGAGGGGGTCATCTATAACACCTCCTATCAGCAGGTCGCCACTGTGCAGGCGGGCAATGGTCTTCAGGGCACGGACCTGCACGAGTTCCTGATTACCCCGCAGGGCGACGCCTGGGTGGTCGGCGTGTCGCCGGTGCACTGGGGCACGCTGAAGAAACCGCTGATGGACGCGGTCGTGCAGGAGATCGACATCAAGACCGGGCTGGTCCTGTTCGAGTGGCACGCGCTCGACCACGTTCCCGTCACCGAGTCGTTCTTCAAAACCAACACGCCGGGGTTCGTGTTCGACCCCTACCACCTGAACTCGATCACGATCGACCTGGACGGCAACCTGAT
>JAFAZZ010000117.1 GCA_019239375.1 Solirubrobacterales bacterium
AGGCGAGGTCGCGCAGATCGATGAACGCGGTCTCGCTGAGGTAGTCCCAGGCCAGCTCCAGGTGACCTACCTCGGCGGCCACGACGGCCTGGATGGCGGCCGAGAGCGAGGAATCGCGCACGGTGATTCGCTCGTAGTAATTGAAGTCACGCGCCTTCTGCTCATCGCTGAAGCGATCGCCGCAGAGGTAGAGCGCCATGACAAGATCTGCCTGCTTGACCACCTGGCTCGAATAGAGCAGGTAGTTGTGGTAGTGCAGCAGCAGCGGATAGTGGTCGGGTGGAGTCTTCTCGAAGTTCCATCGACGCAGCCTCGTGAAGCCGTCGCATTGAGGCGTGATGCCCATGTCGGGGTCGGATGGGATCACGATGGCACTGGCGGCGTCGCGCCAGCTGGCGATCTCCTCCACGTCGACGCCCAACTCGCCGGCTCGCCGCGGATGTCGAACGGCCAGGTCAGCGGCCACGCGCATGTTGCGGGCGGCCATCACGTTGGTGTAGACGTTGTTGTCGATCAGCGCGGTGTATTCGTCCGGTCCGGTCACCCCATCGATCCGAAAGCCGCCGTGGGCGTCGTGATGGCCCAGCGAGCGCCATAGCCGAGCCGTCGCGACGAGCATCTCAAGGCCCGGCCCCTGCTCGAACTCCTCGTCACCGGTGACGTTCAAATACCGCCGGACGGCGTCCGCCACGGCGGCGTTGACGTGGAACGCGGCCGTTCCGGCCGGCCAGTAGCCCGAGCATTCCTGCCCACGGATCGTTCGCCACGGGAACGTTGCGCCCGCCAAGCCCAGCTCGCGGGCGCGCGATTGGGCAAGATCCATTGTCGAGTGACGCCACAACAGCGCGTCCCGGGCCGCGTCGGGCGCCACGAACGTCAGCACCGGGAGCGTATAGGCCTCGGTGTCCCAGAACGTGTGGCCGTCGTAGCCGCTCCCGGTGAGGCCTTTGGCGGGGATCGCCCGCAGCTCGGCCCGAGCTGCCGCCTGCACGACGTGAAATAGGGCAAAGCGGACGGCCTGCTCGAGCGCCGGGTCTCCGTCGAGCTCGAAGGCGACGCTGTCCCACACCTCACAGAGGTACTCGCGCTGTGTGCGCAGCAGCCCTTCCCAGCCCGTTCGGCGCGCGGAGGCGAGCGCGAGCTCGACCTGGTCGCGCAGCGAGGGCAGCGAACGCTGGCTCGACCAGCCGTAGGCCAGGAACTTGACGATGCGCAGCTTCTCGCCCGGCTTCAATTCGGTGCTGACGGTCAGCCGGCCAAGGTCGGGCTCGCTCTCCACCGAGGTGATCGTCCCATCCGGGCCCTCGACGAGGTGATCCATGCCTGCGGCCATCCTGAGTCCGCTCTGCCGGGTCCGGTGCACCAGGCCAACCCCCAGGTCGTGGTGACCATGGTGCTCGGAGACCAGCGGCGCCTTCAGCGCGGCGGCGGCACGCGGATCTCCCTCGTCGGCGGGGACCGGCTCGTTGGCCACGAGCTCGGACTGGACGCCGATCCGCGCCGGCGCGCCGACCGGCTCCACCTCGTAGAGAATCGCCGCGACCGAGCGGTGCGAGAACGACACTAGGCGCGTCGAGCGGACGTGCACCCCTTGCCCGGCGGGCGACACCCACTCGACCTCACGCCGCAGGACGCCGTCGCGCAGGTCGAGCGTGCGCTCGTGGCGCAGCAGCTTCCCGTAGCGGACATCGAACGGCTCGTCGTCCACGAGCAGGCGGAAGACCTTCCCGTTCGTGACGTTGATCATGGTCTGACCCGCCTCGGGGTTGCCGTAGGCGGACTCCGCGTAGGGCAGCGGGCGGACCTCGTAGAAGCTGTTCAGGAACGTGCCGGGCGCGCTGGAGGGCTCGCCCTCGTCCAGGTTCGCCCGCAGGCCGATGTGACCGTTGGACAGGGCGAAGATCGACTCGGTCTGGCCCAGGATGTCGAGATGCAGCTCGCGCTCGGTCACCGACCACGGCTCGACCGTGAACACGTCGGTGCCGATCACGTCTTGCGCTCCAGCAGCTCGTCCAGATCCTGGACCACGACGTCGGCGCCATGCTCCCGCAGCGCCTCGGCGTGGCCGGTGCGGTCGACTCCCACCACCCAACCGAAGTGTCCGGAACGTCCGGCTTCCACGCCGGCCAGCGCATCCTCGAACACCGCCGCGTGGGCCGGCTCGGCGTGCAGCGCGCGGGCTCCCGCGAGGAAGGTGTCCGGCGCCGGCTTGCCCGCCAGGTGCTCGCGCTCGGCCGCGAGGCCGTCGATCCGCACTTCAAAGAGATGCTCGATGCCGGCGGCGATCAGCACGTCCTGGCAGTTGGTGCTCGAGGACACCACCGCCCTACGCAGTCCCTGCTCGAGGGCGCGCTGGGCGAACCGCACCGAGCCCGCGTAGGGCTCGACGCCTTCCTTGCCGATGAGCTCGAGCACCAGGTCGTTCTTGCGTGTCCCGAGCCCGTAGATGGTCTCCGCGTCGGGCGGGTCCTCCGGCGCACCAAGCGCGAGCTCGATCCCCCGGGACCGCAGGAACGACATCACCCCATCGCGGCGGGGCTTGCCGTCCACGTACTGCTCGTAGTCCTCCGGCAGCCGGAACTCCCGGAAGGGCTCGCCGCTGCGGTCGGCTCGGCACCGCAGGTGCTCGTCGAACATCTGCTTCCACGCCTCGGCGTGCACCTTGGCCGTCTGCGTCAGCACCCCATCGAGATCGAACAGGCAGGCGGTGATGGCCTCCGGTAGGTCGAGCACGCGGGGAAGCTTGCCAGGTCAGGCGACGCTGGCTTGCCGCCGCTCGGCTTCGGCGCTCACGTTCTGCGCCACCCCGCCGGCATCACCGCCCGGTAGGATCGCGTGCCCGAGCAGGTCGGCCAGCTCCGCGTGCAGGCTGGCGCTGTCGGCGACTCGGTACTCGGGGCCAAGCTTCAGCCGCCGCTCCCCCACCGATGTGCTCAGCTCGATCACCACTTCGCGCTCGCCTGGCGATCCGGCCAGCACCTCCTTGAGCTCGGAGAGCACGGACGCCGCCAATGCGGTGGCATCGAGCCTTAGCCGGAGCGCCCTGGGCAGGGTGGGCCGGCGGGCCGCCTGCTCTCGTGCCTGAACCACCTCCTCCTCGGAGGGCTCGAAGCGGTCGACCTGTTGGACCACGATGCACGTCGTCGCCCGGTCCTTGTGATCCACGCGACCACGGACGAGCACGATTGAGTCGGGCGCCAGCACATCGCCGGCGGCGGCCAGGGCGTTGCCGAAGACAAGCAGCTCGACCGACGCCTCCAGGTCGTCGAGCGTGGCGAACATCATCGGATCCCCCTTCTTGGTGCGGATCCGCTTGGTCTCGGCGATCATCCCGCCGACCGTCACCCATTCGCCGTCGCGTCGGCCGGACAGCTCGGACAGCGGACACTCCACGCGCTCACGCAGCGCCGGACCCACCTCCTTGAGCGGGTGGGCCGAGATGAACAGGCCGATCGACTCCTTCTCCGCCGCCAGCAACTCATTGCGGTCGAACTCGATCGTCGGGATCGCTGCGTGACTGGGCATCACGAAGCCGCCGGCGCCCTCCTCTCCGCCCCCGTCGTCGCCAAGGTCGAAGATCGAGCCTTGCCCGATCAGCGCGTCCTGCTGGGCCTTCTGACCCGCGCCCTGCGCCTGCTCGAGCATCATCAGCATCCCCCTGCGGGTGGCGCCGGTCGACCCGAATGCCCCGCACTTGATCAGCGCCTCGATCGCTTTCTTGTTGACGGCGCGGCTGTCGACCCGCGAGCAAAAGTCGAACAGGTTGAGGAACGGCACCCGCCCACCCGGGTGGGTGGGGTCCGCATCGCCGCGGGCCCGCTTAATCGCCTCGACGGCCGCGTAGCCGACGCCCTTGACCGCGTCCAACCCAAAACGGATGTTGCCGTCGACGACCACGAACTCGTGGTCGGAGTAGTTCACGTCCGGCGGCAGGATCGAGATCCCCATCTGCTCGGCCTGAGAGACGAAGAACGGAACCTTGTCCTTGGTATCCATCACCGAGGAGATCAGCGCCGCCATGTACTCCGCGGGATAGCTGGCCTTGAGCCACGCCGTCCGGTAGGCGATCAGTGCGTAGCAGGCGGCGTGGGACCGGTTGAAGCTGTAGTCGGCGGAGCGTTCGTTGGTCGTCCACAGCCATTCGATCACCGGCTCGCTGGTGCCGGACGCCCGGCAGCCGGCCACGAAGTCCGGCTTGAGCCTGGCCATCGCCTCGCGGTTCTTCTTGCCGATCGCCTTGCGCAGGTCGTCGGCCTTCGCGCCGCTGAACCCGGCGATCTCCTTGGCGATCTGCATCGCCTGCTCCTGGTAGAGGATCACGCCCTTGGTCGCCTCGAGAATCGGCCGCAGGCGCTCGTCCAGATAGGTGATCGCCTCCGGGTTGTGTTTGCCGCGCGCGTAGGACGGGATCTGGTCCAGCGCCCCCGGCCGGTACAGGGCGTTCAACGCGACGAGGTCGTCGAACTCGTCCGGCTTGACCTTCTTGAGCGCCTCGCGCATCCCTTCGGACTCGAACTGGAACACCCCGACCGAGTCGCCACGGGCCATCATCTCGTACGTCGGCACGTGATCGAGCGGCAGCGTGGCCATGTCGGGGCGCTCACCGGTCGAGCGCGCGATGATGTCGAGCGCGTCCTCGATCACATCGAGGTTGCGCAGCCCCAGGAAGTCCATCTTGAGCAGGCCAATCTGCTCGACCGGCTTCATCGTGAACTGGGTCACGGTCCGGAACACGCGCTCACCAGCCTCGTCGCTGCCCGCATCGGCGATCTGCAGCGGCACGATGTCGGTCAGCGGGCGGTCGGCGATGACGACCGCCGCGGCGTGGATCGAGGAGTTGCGCACGATGCCCTCAAGCCCTCTGGCGACCTCGACGATCTGGCGGGCGGTGGGATCGCGGTCCACCTCGGCCCGCAGCGGCTGGCCCGGCTTCAGGCAATCCTCGAAGCTCGGCGGACGGCCCATGATGGGATCGGGAATGAGCTTGGCCAGCCGGTCACCTGCGCCGTAGTCGTGACCGAGGACCCGGGCGGCATCGCGCGTGGCGGCTCGGGGGAACATCTTGCCGAAGGTGACGATCTGCGCGACCGACTCCTTGCCGTACTTCTCGGTCACGTAGCGGATCACGCGATCGCGTCCGCGGACCGAGAAGTCGATGTCGATATCGGGCATCGACACCCGTTCGGGATTGAGGAAGCGCTCGAACAGCAGCCCGTAGCGCAGCGGATCGACGTCGGTGATCTGCAGCGAATAGGCCACCAGCGATCCGGCTGCCGACCCGCGTCCCGGCCCCACCGCGATGCCCGAGTCCTTGGCGTACTTGACGAAGTCCCACACGATGAGGAAATAGCCGCTGAAGCCCATCCGCTCGACCACCGCGAGCTCGTAATCCGCCCGCTCGAGGGCCTCCGCCGGGACGGGGTCGCCATAGCGCTCGCGCATCCCCCGCCCAACCAGCGCGCGCAGATATTCGCCCTCGCTCTCGCCGCAGGGCGTCGGATAGCGCGGGATCAGGTGGCGCCCCAGTTCGAGCTCGACGTCGCAGCGCTCGGCGATCTCGAGCGTCGAGGCGATCGCCTCGGGCCAGTCCGTGAATGCGCTCGCCATCTCCTCGTTCGACCGCAGGTAGAACTCGTTCGCCTCGAAGCTGATTTTCGGCTGATCCAGTGTCGATTTGGTCTGCACGCATAGCAGTGCGGCGTGGTGGCTGTAGTCCTCCCGGCGCAGGTAGTGAACGTCGCCCGTGCCCACGAGCGGCCGGCCGACCTCCCCGGCGATGCGCACGATGCCCTCGTTGGCCTGGTCCTGCGCCGCCACGCCGTTCTTCTGCACCTCGAAGTAGACGTCGTCGACGCCGAACGCCTGAATCAGGTCATCCGCGTGTGCGCGCGCCTGGGCGAGACGGCCGTCCAGGAGGTATTGGCAGAAGCGCGACTGCAGGCAGCCCGTGAGCACGATCACACCCTCGGCGTGGGCAGCCAGCTGCGTGAGGTCGACGGACGGCTTGCCCCGCTGATAGCCCTCGAGAAAGCCGGCCGAACACAGCTTGACCAGGTTGCGATAGCCGACCGGCGTGGCCGCCAGCAGCGTCAGGTGAAACCGGTCGAGCCGCCCCGGGGCACGCCGCTCGTGATCGTCAACCACATATACCTCGCACCCGATCACGGGCTTGATCCCGTGCTTGCGGGCCGCCGTGAAGAGCTCGACGACACCGTTCATCACGCCGTGGTCGGTCAGCCCCACGGCGGGCTGTTCGAACGCCGCGGCACGCGCGACCAGGGCATCAACCTTGCAGGCGCCGTCGAGCAGCGAGTACTCCGAATGGACGTGCAGGTGGGCGCAGGGCGGGGTCATGTCCAGGGATAAGGGTGAGGCGAAGTCCGGTAGCCGAGCATAGGCGCCGGCCCGGATGGAGGTGGGCCCTGACGCGGTATTAGCCGCATTGTGCGCGGTCCAGCCACCGCCGCAGAAGCGTCAGCGGACGCTGCTCGCCCACCAGCTCGGCGGTCGCCGGCGTGCGGCCGGCGCTGGCGGCGTGGCGCTACCCGCGATTCTCATCGCGCAGCCGCCAGGCCAGTCGGGACTGCAGCGACCACAGCTCGATGAACCCCGGCGAGGCAGCCTGGGCGAACAGACCGCCGGACTCGGCGAATGTGGCCAGCTGCGCGTCGTACACCGCATGGGGCGAGGAGCGGGTGATCGCGCGCGCCGAGCCCTTGTACAGCTTGACGGCGATCGTCCCGGTCACCTGGGCGTTGGCGGCGTCCATGTAGGCATCGAGATCGCTGCGCAGCGGGTCCCACCACAGCCCGGCGTACACGAGATAAGCCCACTTCTGGTCCAGGACCGGCTTGAGCTGGTTCTGGTGGATCGTCCCCACCAGCTTCTCGAGCTCGCGGTGGGCGAGGAGCAGGATGGTGGCCGCCGGGACTTCGTAGATGTCGCGGACCTTCAGCCCGACGATTCGGTCTTCGATGTGGTCGACGATCCCGATGCCGTGACGCGCGCCGATCGCGCCGGCCCGCTCGAGTAACTCGACCAGCCCGAGCCGCTCCCCGTCCAACGCCACCGGGACGCCGCGCTCGAACTCCACGGTGACGACCTCGGGATCGTCGGGCGCCTCCTCGGGGCGGGTGACGAGCTGGAACACATCGTCTTCGGGCGCGTGGTCGAGCTCCTCGATCCAGCGCCCTTCGCTCGAGCGCCCCCACAAGTTGTCATCGATCGAATATGGCGCTCGCTCCGTCCCGCCCTTGACCGGTATGCCATGTTCGCGGGCGTAGGCCACCTCCTCCTCACGGCCCATCCGCCACCCGCGCACGGGTGCGATCACACGGAGCTCGGGGCCCAGCGTGGCGACCGTGGCGTCGATCCGCACCTGATCGTTGCCCTTGCCCGTGCAGCCGTGGGCGATCGTGTCGCAGCGCGAGGCCCGCGCGTACTCGACGGCGAGCTTGGCGATCAGCGGGCGCCCGAGCGCGGTGAACAGCGGGTAGGCGAGGCCATAGGTGCCGTTGGCCTTGATCGCGGGGACGATGTAGCGCTCGGCGAACTCCTCGCGCGCGTCGACCACGTGGCAGTCGAGCGCGCCGAGATTGAGCGCCTTGCCCCGGATCACGTCGTAGTCCTCGCCCGGCTGCCCGAGGTTGACCGTGAGCGCGACCACCTCCGCCTGGTACTGCTCCTGGATCCATTTGAGCATCACGCTCGTGTCCAGACCGCCGCTATAGAGCAGCAGCACGCGGTGGACGTGCGCGGGATCGGCCTCGTAGGTGGTGGTGGGCAGAGGGCCGGTGTCGGTGCTCACGTCGCGCAAGAGTAGTGGGGCCGACTCAGCCGGAAGGCGCGCACGCGGGGCGCGCGCCGGCGCTTCTCGCCGCACGCACCATGCATAACGCGCCAAAGTCCCCCTCCCACGACACCGCGCTGGCACATAAGCATGGCCACGATGCTTATGTCGCCAAGACCACCCGGCGTGTGGGAGGTTTGCTGCGTTATGCATGGAGCGCCAGTGGGAGTGGGCGCCGGCCCCACCGCCGGCAGGACCGACCGCGCCCGCGCCAAGCCCGCCGCCGGCAGGACCGACCCCGCCCGCGCCGAGCCCGCCGCCGGCAAGAGCGACGCCGCCGGCGCCCGCCCCACCGCCGGCACGACCGACCCCGCCCGCGCCAAAGAGACCGTCGGCACGACCGACC
>JAFAZZ010000152.1 GCA_019239375.1 Solirubrobacterales bacterium
GTCGGGAGCGGTGCCGATACGGCTCAGGCCGGACTTGAGAAACCCGGCGAGAAACTCGCGCTCGGGGTCGCTGCGCGCCTGTCGCGGTACCTGCAGGTCCTGATCCAGGCCCGCAAGATGGGCAAGGAGACGATCTCGTCCCAGGAGCTGGCGGAGTACACCCACGTGAACTCGACCCAGATCCGCCGCGACCTCTCGGGCTTCGGCAAGTTCGGCAAGCGTGGCGTCGGCTACAACGTCCAGTCGCTGGTCAATCAGATCCGCAAGATCCTGCACACCTCGGGCCAGCACAACATCGCGCTGTTTGGGGCTGGCCACCTGGGCACGGCGATCGCCACCTCGGACATCTTCGCCGACCACGGATTCCGGGTTGTGGCGATCTTCGATGTCGACCAGGGCAAGGTGGGCGAGCGAATCGGCCCGCTCGAGGTTCGCCACAACTCGGATCTGCGCGGGGTGATCGACGAGGAGGACATCGTCGTCGCGGTGCTCGCCGTGCCATCCCCGGCGGCTCAGAAGCTGGCCGATGACCTGGTCGAAGCCGGTGTGAAGATCATCTTCAACTACTCCGACGCACTGCTTCAGGTGCCTCCCGAGGTGACCGTACACACCTCGAGCCCGGCCGTCGACCTGCTCTCCGCGCTCTACTTCTACCTCACCTGATCCTCACCAAGCGTGGTCCGCGTGTGAGCATCATCGACGTCGAATCGGCCCGCGCCGCCTTCGAAGACTCGACGGACTTCACCGTCGGGCTCGAAGAGGAGTTCGCGCTGCTGGACCCGAGCTCGCTCGGCCTCGTGGCGCGGTTCGAGGAGCTCCGAGACGCCGCTGCGGCGGATCCGGTGCTCGCCGGATCGATCGCCGGCGAGCTCATCTCCTCGGAGATCGAGATCCGGTCGGGAAGATGTTCTGAGCTGGCCTCCGCGTTCGTGGCCCAGCGCGAGCGGCGCCGCCGTCTATTCGCGCTCGCCGCTTCGCAGGAAGTGGCCCTCGGGTCGACCGGGACCCATCCGTGGTCCGATTACCGCGAGCAGAAGATCATCGAGACCGAGCACTACCGGCGGGTGGAAGAGGGTCTCAAGTACGTCGCGTGGCGGAACAACACGTTCTCCCTACACGTTCACGTCGGCCTGCGGGGCGCCGACCGGGCCGTCCTGGTCTGCGATCGATTGCGCCCGATTTTGCCCCTCCTGCTCGCGATCTCGGCCAACTCGCCGTTCCTGGACGGCCGCGACTCGGGGCTGCACAGCGCGCGGAGCCAGATCTTCACCAAGAGCTTCCCTAGGTGCGGCATCCCGGACACGTTCGGCGGCTGGCAGCCGTTCGCCGATTACATCTCGTTTTTGGTGCGGACGCGGTCGATCGTCGAGTACACCCAGGTGTGGTGGTCGATCCGTCCACACTTCTCGTTCGGGACCGTCGAGGTGAGGATCTGTGACGCCCAGATGACCGCCCCCGAGTCGGAGGCGCTGGCCGGCCTGATCGTGGCCTGCGTGGCCCAGGCGGCGCGCGACGTCGATGAAGGCGTGCCGTGGTCGGATCACCCCCGGCGCTTGATCGAGGAAAACTTCTGGCGCGCGATTCGGCACGGGCTGGAGGGCGAGCTGCTCGACCTCGACCGGGGCACGGCTTACCCCGCGGCCGAGGCGCTCGAGCGGCTCCTGACCTGGTCCGCGCCAGTCCGCGCCGAGCTGGGGATCGAGCCGGCCCTCCCGGCTTTGAACGGAGCGCAACGCCAGCGGAGAGTGACCGACACCGGCGTCGGGCTGTCCGAGGCCTATGCCGCCGTCGTGGCCGAGACGCGCGACACTTATGCGGCCAGCGCGGCGGAGGTGACCCGATGAGCAGCGAATCCAGAGAGCCCTCAGAAGAACAGCTGCGGGCAGCCTACGAGGAGGAGATCAAGCGGCTTCGCGTCGAGCACATCCTGCTCGAAAACGTGGCCGCGCTAGCCAACCTCGGCATGCGCCGCACCGGCCTAGCGCCCGGAACCGAGAGCGAGCGCGACCCGGAGCAGGTCCGTCTGGCCATCGAATCGATCCGCGCCCTGCTTCCGGTGCTCGAGCAGACCGCGCCTTCACAGATCAGCGCGATTCGCGACGCGGTGTCCCAGCTTCAGATCGCGTTCGTGAAGATCGGCGGCCAGGCGGCGCGGGCGGGCGCCGCCGAGGCTGGTGCGGCGGGGTCGGGCGCCGCCGAGGCTGGTGCGGCGGAGTCGGGCGTCGCGCGGCCTGGCGGTCCGGGCGAAGGCGCGGCGCCTCAGCCCGAGCCGTCCAAACCGGGCGAGCCGGGGCCTGCTCAGCGCAGCGGGCGTCTCTGGGTGCCGGGTCAGTAGCGCCTTCGGTGGCGCCGGGGCCTCGCCTCGTAGCGCCGGCGGCCTCGACCGATTCGGCGCGCCGGGCGCGTCGATCGATTCGGCGCGCCGGCCCCTCGACCGATTCGGCGCGCCGGCCCCTCGACCACCCATTGCGCAGCGCGCTCGGGATAAAACTACCGCTATGCAGTAGTTTTATCCCAAGTGGCCCGGCCCGAGCGGCGCGCGGCGGCGCAAACCTGGCGCCGTATTGCCGGCTGGCACGCTACACTCGCGTCTTCCGGGGCTCCGCTCGACCAGCACGGGTGGCGGCCCTTTTCCAGTTTGTGTTGGCTGCGCATCCGCGCGCCCTCTCTCTAATTCAGACCTTCTCCGGAGGACCTCCTTGTCCAGCTTTCTTGCCCACCACGGCGTGCTTGTTGCGCTCGTCTGCGCTGGCGCTGCGGTTGTCTACGGCATCCTGACCTCGCGCGCACTGCTCGCGCTGTCGCCGGGCAACGAGACCATGCGCACGATCTCGGCCGCGGTGCAGGAGGGCGCCCGGGCGTATCTGAACCGCCAGTACACGACGATCGCCGGGGTCGGGGTGGTCCTGTTCATCGTCCTGATCCCGATCCAGAACATCCGGGTCGCGATCGGCTTCCTCATCGGCGGGGTGCTGTCGGCGTCGGCGGGCTACATCGGCATGAACGTCTCGGTACGGGCCAACGCCCGCGTCGCCGAGTCGGCGCGCGGCGGCGTGTCCCGGGCTCTCGACGTCGCTTTCCGCGGCGGCGCGGTGACCGGTCTGCTCGTCGTCGGGCTCGCGCTGTTCGGCGTCGCCGGCTACTACGGGGTCCTCACCTGGATCGCCGGCGAGAGCACACAGAACGCGGTCGACGCGCTGATCGGGCTCGGCTTCGGCGGCTCGCTGATCTCGGTGTTCGCTCGCCTCGGCGGCGGGATCTTCACCAAGGCCGCCGACGTCGGCGCGGACCTAGTGGGCAAGATCGAGGCCGGAATCCCTGAGGATGACCCGCGCAACCCCGCGGTGATCGCCGACAACGTGGGGGACAACGTCGGCGACTGCGCGGGCATGGCGGCCGACCTGTTCGAGACGTACGCCGTCACCGCCGTGGCCGTGATGCTCCTTGGCGTGCTGCTGTTCAAGCAGCAGTCGGCGGTGGCGCTCTATCCACTCGTGCTGGGTGCGGTCTCGATCGTCGCCTCGATCATCGGCACGTTCGCGGTCAAGTCGCGCGTCGGCAACGTCGAGCGGGCGCTCTACCAGGGCCTTATCACCTCGGGCGTGCTGGCGGCGCTTGCCTTCCTGCCCATCACGTACTGGATGATGAACAACCTGACCTTCAAGGCGACCGGCGCCGCGGCCCCACACTGGTGGAAGTACTACCTGTGCGCGCTGATCGGGATCGGCGTCACCGCCTGCCTGTTCGTGATCACCGACTACTTCACATCGACGCGGTTCGCGCCCGTCAAGAACACCGCGCGCGCGTCCCAGACCGGCCATGCCACCAACATCATCCAGGGGCTGGCCTCCGGCTTTCAGTCGACCGCTCCGCCGGCGATCGTGATCGCCCTCGGCATCCTCGGCGCCTGGAAGCTGGCCGGCGGCGGCACCACCAACGGGATCTACGGCATCGGCGTCGCCGTCATGGCCCAGCTGTCGCTCACCGGTTTGATCGTCGCCCTCGACGCCTTCGGGCCGATCACCGACAACGCCGGCGGCATCGCCGAGATGGCCGACCTTCCAGAGGACGTCCGCAATGTCACCGATCCTCTCGACGCGGTCGGCAACACGACGAAGGCGGTCACCAAGGGCTACGCCATCGGTTCCGCCGCGCTGGCCGCGCTCGTGCTATTCAACGCATTCGAGACCGAGCTCGTCAACGCCGGCAAGCATCCGAACTTCTCGATCGGCAACCCCGCCGTGCTGATCGGCCTACTGATTGGCGGGCTGATGGTCTACCTGTTCGCCTCGCTAGCGATGGAGGCGGTCGGCCGCGCCGGCGGCGCCGTGGTCGAGGAGGTGCGGCGCCAGTTCCGCGAGAAGCCGGGGATCATGGAGGGCACCGAGCAGCCCGAGTACGGGGCCGCCGTGGGCCTGGTCACGCGCGCGGCGCAGCGCGAGATGATTCTGCCATCGCTGATCCCGATCCTGATCCCGTTCATCGTCGGCCTGATCAGCATCGAGGCGCTGGGCGGGCTGCTGATGGGCGTCATCGTGGTGGGCCTGTTCGTGGCCATCTCGATGACCTCGGGCGGTGGCGCGTGGGACAACGCCAAGAAGCTGATCGAGGACGGCGCATTCGGCGGGAAGGGATCGGAGGCGCACGCCGCCGCGGTGACCGGTGACACGGTGGGCGACCCCTATAAGGACACCGCGGGGCCGGCCATCAACCCGATGATCAAGGTCGCCAACATCGTGGCGCTGCTGATCATTCCTCTCATCACCTGACTTCTGGTGCGGCGCCCGCTCCGGGGTGACAGCTTCCGTCCTCCGAGTTCCGGCGCGTCCTGCCGGAGTCGACGCGAGTCACCCCGGAACGGGCACGCACCTCGTCAGGTGGCGCCGGGTGCCCCAACAGCTTTTCTAAGCCAGAGGGGCCGGCGCGTCGCGCCTCACGCTTAAGCGCTACGGGCGGCCCGACGGCGTCCCGGCACGCGGTCCAGATACAGTTGCACCGCATGTTCATTCTGATCGTGGGCTCTGGTCGAGTCGGGTCTGCCGTGGCCAAGCGGGCCCTAGACGCAGGGCACGAGGTCTCGGTCCTCGACAGCGACCCCCTCTCCCACGAGCGGCTCGACAAGGATCAGCTCACGACTTGGGAGGACGCCGGCGGCCGGTTCACGGTGAGCACCGCCCTCGAGATCGACGGGCTGATCGAGGCGGGGATCGAACAGGCGGACGTGTTCGTGGCGGCGACTAGCGGGGACAATACGAACCTCGTGATCGCCCAGATCGCCCAGCGGCGCTTTAAGGTCCAGAAGGTGGTCGTCCGGGTCGCCGACCCAGCGCGCGCCGCCTGGTATGCCGAACAGGGCCTGCTGACGATCTGCCCCACGCAGGTCGCGATCGACGAGGCTTCGCGCGTGGTGCTGGCATGAGGGCGCGTCCTGAGACCCTAACGCTCGGAGGAGGCCGGCCATGTACGTGATCATCTGCGGCGCCGGCAAGGTCGGCTGGAACCTCGCCCGCGAGCTGATCGCCAAGGAGCGCGAGGTCACGCTCATCGAGTCAGACCACGGCCGCTACCGCGTGGTTGAGGAGGAGCTCGAGCACGCGGTCCAGTACGGCGATGCCACCGAGCTGTGGGTCCTCGAGCGGGGGGGCATCCAGCGCGCCGACCTGGTCATCGCGGTCACCGGCGACGACGAGGACAACATTCTGATCTGCCAGATGGCCAAGGAGAAGTACGGCGTCCAGCGGATCGTGGCCCGGGTCAACAACCCGCGCAACCTCCAGCATTTCCGGCTGCTCGACGTCCAGCCCGCGGTGTCGGCGACCGATCTGATCCTGCGGCTGATCGAGCACGAGGTACCCGAGTACGGACTGATCCAGCTGCTGGCGCTCGAGGAGGAGCATCTGGAGATCATCGAGCTGGAGGTGGGCCACGGCTCCGAGGCCGCCGGCCGCCGGGTGCAGGACGTGGAACTGCCGGACGGGTCCCTGATCATCTCGGTCCTGCGCGGGGGCGCCGGGTTCGTGCCCAAGGCCGACTCGGTGATCCAGCCCGGCGACCAAGTGTTGCTGATCCTCGACCCGGGCCTTGAGTCGCAAATCACACCGCAGTTCGCCCCCAACGGCGCGACCCCGACCTGATGGCTGACCGCCACGTCGCCTACGCGCTCATCGGCGGTGGCCTCGCCGCGGGTAACTGCGCCCGCTGGCTGCGCGAGTCGGGCGCCGACGGCGCGATCCTGCTGATCGGACGCGAGTCGGATCTTCCCTACAACCGCCCGCCGTGCTCAAAGGGCTACCTGCAGGGCAACGAATCGCGGGAGGAGACCCTGTTCCGCTCACCGGACTGGTACGACGAGCAGCAGGTTGAAGCGCTCACCCGCGTGTCGGTCAAGCAGCTCGATCTGAACCAGCGCAGCGTGGAGCTATCCGACGGCCAAGGGGTGAGCTTCGACAAGGCCCTGGTGGCTACGGGCGCCGGCGTCCGCCGCCTGTCCGTCCCGGGTGCGGAGCTCGAAGGGATCCACTACCTCCGCACTCTCGGCAACAGCGACACGATCCGGTCCGACGCCTCCGGAAAGCGCGTCGTACTCATCGGCGGCTCGTACATCGCGTGCGAAGTCGCCGCCTCGCTCACCGAACGAGGCAGCTCCTGCTCGCTGGTGATGATGGAGTCGGTGGCGCTGAGCCGACACTTCGGCGAGCAGGCAGGCCGGTTCTTCGAGGGCCGCCTTCGCGAGCATGGGATCGACATCCACGGCGATGATGAGCTCGAGCGCTTCGAAGGCGCCGGCGGGCGGGTCACCCGGGTGATCACCAAGAGCGGCCGCCAACTCGACGCCGACGCGGTCGTGATCGGCGTGGGGGCGGTGCCGGACGTGAGGCTGGCTCGTACCGCCGGCCTTGAGATCGGCGAGCTCGGTGGCGTGCGCGTCGACTCTCGACTCCAGACCGGCGTGCCGGGCATCTACGCCGCGGGGGACATCGCCGAGTACCAGAGCGTTGTGCACGGCCGCCGCTTGCGTGTGGAGCACTGGGACGTCGCCTTCAACCAGGGCAAGACGGCGGCGCTGAACATGCTCGACCGCGACCAGCCTCACGACGTCGTGCCCTACTTCTTCTCCGACCTCTCCAATTGGACCTCGCTCGAGTACATCGGCCCCGCGTACGAGTGGGACCGAGAGGTCGTTCGCGGTTCGATCGAAGACGGCGAGTTCACGATCTTCTATCTCTCGGGCGGCCGCGTGGCGGCGGCCTTGACCGTCGGACGTTCCGAGGACCTCGACCACGCCCGCCGGTTGATGACTTCCGAGGCCGAGGTGCACGATCTCGCGGAGAAGCTCCACGACGCTTCGAGTGAACTGGCGTCGATCTGACGATTTCTAGGTCCGGGCCCGCGGCGGCGGCTGAGCCCTCTGTCGCTTCGAGCCCGACGGCCGGCTCGAGGTGCACCTGGGTGGCCATCGCCGCCGCCATTCCTGGCGGGGACGCACCGCACGCTCGACCGTTTCGACCGGCGTAATTCTTCGTTTGGCTGTGGCAGTTTGGGCAAAGCAGCTGAAGGTTCTCCAGGCGGTTGTCGTTCCGTTGCCCGTTGACGTGGTGGAGCGCGAGCGTCAGTGGGTCGCCGCACCACTCCGTCAACCCGCAGCGCTCGCATCGGCTGTCCTTGACGCCTTCTCTGAGCAAGCGCAGCTTGAGGTTGTACCGCCCGCGATAAGTGTTCTCAACCAGCAGCTCCGACAGTGGCATCGCACTCGGACGTGGGAGCAAAGCGCCGCGCCTCACGGCATCGGACCAGCTTGCCGCCGAGAAGCCGAATGCGTCGATGCATTGCCGAACGCTATGACCCACGTCGTAGTAACGCTGCGCCGCATCCCAGTCGTACCGACGCGCACATCGATCGTCTATGGGCCGCGCGAGTCTCCTGGCGTGATAACTGACGGTCGCTTTCGACACGCCCAGCCGGCGCGCGATCTCCACCCGGCGTACCCCGAGGTCCAGCAGCCGCGCAACCTCGGCTCGAGTGCCCGAGCGACTCGGCGCCGGTGCGGGCGGGGGCGCAGGCGATTCGACAGCCGGTTCTCCAAACTGCGCGGCGCGACGAAGGTGATAGCTCACGGTCGTTGGCGCCAGTCTCAGCTGCTCGGCGATGGTCCGCCGGCTCACGCCTGATGCATGGAGGGCGAGGATCATTTCCCGAGTGGTTGGCACAAACAGACGTTCGCATTGAGGTCGGACGGAACGCGCTGGACATACCGAGCGCGTCCCCGTGCCTGACCTATACTCGACGTTGAGCCTCAACAGCCACAAATAGCACTGGGGAATGGTGTAATGGCAGCACGCGACGCTCTGGACGTCGAAGTTGGGGTTCGAGTCCCTGTTCCCCAGTTCTAACCCTTAGCCCGTGCGCCATTGACGACTGAGCGAGGAGCGATCGTCTCGTGCCGGGCGGGTTGGGATGTTGCGGAAGCTCGTGGCTTACCGATTGGGCGCTCGGCGCCGGACCGCTTGACGCTCCGCGCCAGGCCCGGACACCCGCCACCGCTGCCTCCGAACCGCGCCAGCCGGTCGGCGTAGTCCCGCACCACCGACGATCCGCACACCGGCGCCGGCGCGCCACCGGTGGCCGCGCAGATCTCGGCCGTGAGCACCTCGGCGGTCGCCGCGATGGCCTGCCCGGACAGAGTCCGCGGGCGCTGCAGCGAGGACGCCAGCGCCCCCCACGGCGATCCGCTCAAGCGGGCCGGCGAGACGGTGGCGCCGGCATCGACGAACCGATTCGCCAGGTCGACGAATGGCGAGGTCGCGTTCCGGTCGAGTGTCCTCAACAGCGGGCGCTGCGCGGGGGTCAGCCGACCAAGCGGCTGATAGCCGCTCCCGCCCGGGCGGGGGACATTGCTGAACAGTTCGACCGGGGCGAAGGACACGTAGGGGCTCTCGTAGCGCGAGCCCGCGAAGGTGAACGACCTGACCACGGGCGGTGATGTGGTGGCCGACTGGCTGAGGTGCAGGTTCGAGAAGGTTCCGAACCGCGACAGCGCCACCACGAGGCCCCAGCGCTCGATGGCGCAGAAGCGGCAACTCTCCAAGCCGACGAACAGCAGCTCGGGCTTCCCGCCACGCGTGAGCGCTCGACGGTGCGGCAGCAGACGCACCCCCGCGGGCGCGATCGCGGGATCGCGCAGCGCAGCCTCCGCGGCGCGACCCAAGGCGGCGCCTGAGACGAATGTGGTCCTGACGACGACGAGATCCGTCAGCGCCCCGAACGCGTCCTCCCAGGCCACTTCGTACTGCACCGCGCCCAGATCCAGGCGGGTGGTAAGCGCCCACCGGTCGCCCGAGAGGATCATGCCGCTGGCCCGGGCGAGGAGCCCGCCGCTGCCGCCCGCGGCCTGCCAGATCTCGCCTTCGGCCAGGGCGCGATCGGCGGCCAGAATCGATGTCTCGGCCGCGGCCACGGGTCCCGCGGGCGCGACCGACGCAGACACGTGCTCGAGATCCACCAGAGCGGCGCGGCTGTGGGCGAACACGGAGGCTCCGTAGGCGGGGGCGACCGCGTGGCCGGGATCGAGCCAGAGGGAGGCGACCGTGGCTCGGGCCAACTCGAGGTCCGCCTGACCGATCAGCTTTCGCGCGGCCGGCGAGCCAGCCGCGCCGGTCAGCGCGGCGAGTCCGGGCCGAGTCTGGAGCAACCGTGTGAGCGGAGGCGCGGCGGGGGCCGCACCGGCGCTCGGCGCCAGCACCGCTATGGACAACAGCGCTCCGAGTACCGCTCGCGCGCGGTACCGCACGCCGTCAGCTCGGATCGACGAACTCAGCGGGTTCCTTGGCCATGCCGGCCCGCACCGCCTCGAGTTGGTTGGGCGTCCCGAGCAGCCCGAGCTGAAGATCGGCCTCCAGCCGGAGTGTCTCCTCCGGCGAGCGGGTCCAGGACTCGTTGAACAGGCGCTTCATCGCCCGGACGGCGTCGGGAGAGCGGCCGGCGATCTCGGCCGCTAGCTTCCGCGCGGCCCTGAGCGGGTCGTCCGCCACGTGAGTCACGAGGCCCAGTTCGCCGGCCTCGGCCCCGGAAATCATCCGCCCGGTGAAGGCGAGCTCCTTGGCCACGTCGATCCCGACCAGCCGCGGGAGCGTGCGCGTGATCGCCATGTCCGGAATCAGGCCCCACTTGACTTCGAGCACGGACAACCGCGCGTCCGGCCGCGCGAACCGGATGTCCGCGGCGAGCGCGATCTGCAACCCGCCACCGAGGCAATGCCCGTGGATTGCTGCGATCACCGGCACCGGCAGCTCGAGCCACCGATAGACGGGCCGCTGGAACCAGTTGGGCACAGCCTCGCGCAACGGCGCCATCAGGTCGTCCGATCCGGGCTGGTTCGCCATCACCCCAGCCACGTCGAGGCCGGAGCAGAAGCTCGGGCCCTCGCCCTGGAGCACGACCGCCCGGACGGATGGCTCGCCGGCCAGGCGCTCAGCCGCCCCCGCGATCGCTTCGAACATGGCCACGTCAAGCGCGTTGTGCTTCTCGGGCCGGGTCAGGATGACGGTGGCGACGTGGTCGGCAATCTCGATCGCGACGCGGTCCTCGAGGGCGACGCTGCCGTCAACACGGACCTCGGTCATCGCCCGGGAACAGTAACCGGGTCACTCCGGAGGCGTCACTTCGTCGCCGATTCGGACCACTCCGGGCCTGACTACGCGGCCCCAGATCCCGAACGGCAGTGGCTCGGTCGTGCCGAGGCCCGTCCGGTAGGAGCCGAGGATCTCGAGCGTCGGCACGTCCACCTCGCCCGTGTCGGGATCGCGGCTCGTGATGAGGCAACGACCGACGTGGCCGCTGAACGAAACGACCGCCTCGCCCACGCGAACCGACCGGCCTACCCAGCGATCCTCCGCGTGCGCCTCGACGCCGTCGATCTCGACCAGCATCCGGAACCGCCGCGCATCGATCCAGTCCTGCCCGCCCTCCCGGGCCAGCCGCGCCAGCGACGCGCGCGAGATCAGCGACACCGAGCCGTCCGCGCCCCGATCGACGCCACCACCGGAGCCGTTCGCCTCGACCAGCCGCAGCGGCCGGCCGCACAACTGACTGAGCGCCTCGGACCATGGCCCTTGCACCAGCGTGCCCTGTGCGACCTGCCCGAAGAACTTGGTGGTGATCGGATCGCCCAGACGGATCTCGCCATCGACCACGCGCCCGTCCGGGAGTTCGAACCGGAGCATCCGCTGCTTCTCAGAATATTCGGCGACCACAGTTTGCAGCGCTCCGATCAGCTTGCTGTTGACCATCCGACCACGATCGTCGATGACATAGAACCGGCGGTTCTCCCGGACGCCATCCGGCTCGAGGACGACCCGATCAACCGTATGTAGTCGCGTCGCCTTGACCGGCGTGAAAGCAAGCCCCGCGACGACCGCCGGCATACGTCCTACGCTGTGGAGGCCTGCTCGGCCCAGTCGCGGTACAGCTGCCAGTAGCGCCCCCGTGCCTCGAGCAACTCGTCGTGGGTCCCGTCCTCCACCACGCGCCCGTGCTCCAACACCAGGATGCGGCCGGCCCCCCGGATCGTCGAGAGTCGGTGGGCGATCACGATCGCGGTCCGCCCGGCCACGAGCCGGCGCAGGCCCTTTTCGATCAGGCTCTCGGTGTGGACGTCCACGTTGGACGTCGCCTCGTCGAGCACGAGGATGCGGGGGTCGGCCACGAGGGCTCGCGCGAACGCCAGTAGCTGCCGCTGACCGGCCGACAGCTGCACGCCACGCTCACCAATCTGCGCGTCGTAGCCGGCGTCGAGCTCCTCGATGAACGAATCGGCGCCGACGGCCCGGGCCGCCGCGCGAATCTCGGAATCCGACGCTGCCGGACGAGCGAAGGCGATGTTCTCCCGGATCGTGCCGCTGAACAGGAACCCCTCCTGGGGCACGATCCCCATTTGCGAGCGCAGCGACTCAGCGGTGACGCTCCGCAGGTCATGCCCGTCGACCCGCACCGCGCCCGCCGAAGGGTCGTAGAAGCGCGCCACCAGCTTGGCGAACGTCGACTTGCCGGCGCCGGTCTCGCCAACCAGGGCCACCGTCTGGCCCGGCGGGATCACCAGATCCACGTCGCGCAGCGCATAATCCGGCCCCTCGCCCGAGCCATACCGGAAGGAGACGTCGTCGAAGCGCAATTCGCCGCGAATGGCCGGTAGCGCCACCGCGTCGGGCGCATCGACCAGGTCCGGCTCCTCGTCGAGCAGCTCGAAGATCTTGTCGAGCGCGGCCATCCCCGACTGATACGTGGTGTAGAGCTGCGAGAGCTGCTGGATCGGGTCGAAGAAGTTGTTGAGCGCGGCGACGAACGCGAACACCACACCGGTCGAGGTGTGGCCATTGATGACCTCGAGGCCGCCGACGACCAGGATCTCGACCGTCACCAGGGCCGAGAGGAACTCGACGGCGGGGAAGTAAGCGGCGTTCAGGTTCACCGTGGTCATGTTCGCGGCACGGTTGTCCTCGTTCAGCTCCCGGAACTCTTCGACGTGGCGGGGCTCCTGACCAAATATGCGCACGACGCGGATGCCCGACAGGGTCTCCTGTAGGTAGCCGGTGATGATCGCGATCTTCTCGCGGGTGAGCCGGTACGCGTCCGCCGAGGCGATCCGGAACGCCACGCCGCCGATCAACAGGATCGGGATGGCCAGGAAGGTCAGCAGCGCCAGGTGGAGGTCGAGCACGAGCAGGATCACCACCACGCCGATCAACGTCAGCCCGGACTGGAACAGCGTCGCCATCCCAGCTTCCACGAGCTGGTCGAGCGCCTCGACGTCGTTGGTGATGCGCGAGATGATCACTCCGGCGCGGTTGCGCGAGTAGAAGCCGATCGACAGGCTCTGGAGGTGGCGGAACAGCCGTACGCGCAGGTCTTGCAGCGCCCGCTGCCCGACCCACCCGACCAGGTAAGTCTGGGCGGAGGAAGCCACCGCATACACCAGCGCGGAGGCGAGGAAGGCGGCGACGATCAAATCCAGCGCGTCGACGTTACCCCGCTTGATCCCGTCATCGATGGCCAGCTTGGCTAGCGGCGCCGGCGCCAGCGCGGCGGCGGTCGCCGTCACCAGCGCGGCGAACATCGCCAGCACCCGCCAGCGATACGGTCGGAGCAGCTCGATCAGGCCGCGGAGCTTGCGCGTTCGCCCGCCGGTCTGTCGCAGCCTGCGCCTCACAGTCCCACCGCCCCGGCCGCTTTGCGCGTCATGAACACCTGATCGGGCATCCCCTTCTCGACGATCTCCCGGTAAAGCGGCGACTCTTCGAGCAGCTGGTCGTGGTCGCCGTGCGCCGCGACCTGCCCGTCCTCGAGCACGACGATCTCGTCGGCCAGGGCGATCGTCGAGAGGCGGTGCGCGATCACGAACGTGGTGCGCTCGGCCATCACGTCGCGCAGGGCCAGCTTGATCTCCTGCTCGGTCGAAGCATCGACCGAGGAGGTAGCGTCGTCGAGCACGAGGATCCGGGGATCGGCCAGCACCGCGCGGGCGATCGCGATCCGCTGGCGCTGCCCGCCTGACAGCGTCAGCCCCCGCTCGCCCACCCGCGTCTCGTACCCCTGCGGGAGCTCGGAGATGAAGCCCGCGGCCTGCGCCACCTCGGCCGCGCGCTCGACCTCCTTCCGAGTGGCGTCCGACCGCCCGTAGGCGATGTTCTCGTGCACCGTGACGGAGAACAAGAACGGGTCGTCGCTCACCACCGCGATGGCGCGGCGCAGTGAAACCAGATCGACGTCGCGCACATCGGCGCCGTCGATCCGGACCGAGCCGGCGGTCGCCTCGTAGAGCCGCGGCAGCAGCGAGACGAGCGCCGTCTTGCCCGAGCCCATCGCGCCGACGAGCGCCACGGTGCTCCCCGCCTCGATCTCCAAATCGATGTCGCGCAGCGCGGGCCGGGGCGAACCCTCGAAGGTCAAGCTGACCCCCTTTAGCGAAACCCTCCCCGAGCCGGCAGGCAGCGACGGTGCATCAGCAGGCGCGGCGATCCGTGGCGCGCGGTCGAGCACCTGGAAGATGCGGGCACCCGAGGCGGTGGCGCGCTGGGCCGCGCTCAGCATGTAGCCGAGCGTTCGCATCGGCGAGATGAGCATCAAGAGATACGCGTAGAACGCGGTGAAGGCGCCGATCGTCAACGAGCCGTGGATCACCATGCGCCCGCCCACGAGCAGGATCAGTGCCAGCCCGAGGCTGGGCAAGAAGCTGATCATCGGCGTGTACCGCGCCTGGATCTTGGTCGCGTGCAGCTGCTGGTCGAACACGCGCTGGACGGAGTGCTTGAAGCGCTCGAGTTGGCGCTCCTCCTGCGCGAACGCCTTGACCACGCGCACGCCGGACACGTTCTCTTCCGCATCCGCCGTGAGCTCCGCAATCCGTTGCTGGGCCTCCTGCAGCGCGGGGCGCGAGTGCTTGCCGTACCGATTCGCGATCAGCACCACGAACGGCACGGGCGCCAGCGCCAGCGCAGCCAGGCCCGGCGCAAGAGCGAACATCGCGACCGCCGCGAGCCCGATCGTCAGCAGCGACTGGGCGATGAAGATCAGGCCGTAGCCGAGGAAGAAGCGAACCGACTGCAGATCCACCGTGGCGCGGGACATCAGCTGGCCGGTCTGCTGGCGGTCGAAGAATCCCAACTCGAGCTTCTGCAGCTGCTCGTAGAGCACGTTGCGCAGGTCGACTTCGACGCTCAGCGATACCCGCCCGGCGATCAGGCGCCGCGCGGCGCTGAGACCGAGCCGTAACAGCCCGGCGACACCGATCGCGATCACCCACGTGACCAGCGTGTGCCGGTGGTGGGCGCGGATCGAGTTGATCGCCTCCCCCGTCAGGTACGGGATCAGGACCGTCATGATCATGGCCCCCGCCGCCAGCACGAACGACCACGCGACCGCGGCCCGGTACGGGCGCAGGAAACGCAGGAGTCGCCGGAAGGTGGGCATGCTTCATAAAGTATAGTGATGGGAGGCGACTTCCAGCGCCAGAGGCGCGGCGCGTTCCGAACTGTTACTGAGGGGCCGAGGCTGCCGAACGCAGGCGCCTCTGGCTCCGGACCGTCGCCGCCCCTGGCCGTCTGTTAGCCCGCCGCCCCGCTGTTGGCTTGGGTGTTCTAGAGGTTGACGGCGACGTATTTGGTTTCGAGGTATTCCTCGATTCCCTCAGGACCGCCCTCGCGACCGAAGCCGGACTGCTTGATACCGCCGAACGGGGCGGCGGGATTCGAGACCATGCCCTGGTTCAGCCCGACCATCCCTGTCTCCAAACGCTCGACCACCCGCAGCGCCCGCTTCAGGTTGCTCGTATAGACGTAGGCGACCAGGCCATACTCGGTGTTGTTGGCCGCAGCGATCGCCTCGTCCTCGTCCGTGAAGCCTTTGACCGGGGCGACCGGCCCGAAGATCTCCTCGCGCAGCAGCTTGGCGCCTTCCGGTACGTCGGTGAGCACGGTGGGGTCGAAGAAGTAGCCGGCACCGTCGCGGGCGTGTCCCCCCACCACCGCCTTGGCCCCGCGCCCGACGGCGTCCTCGACCAGGTCCGCCACCTTCTCGCGCTGGCTCGAGTCGATCAGCGGGCCGACCTCGACGTCTTCCTCGGTGCCACGGCCTACTTTCATCGCGCCCATCTTCTCGGCCAGCTTCTCGGCGAACTGGTCGGCCACCCCGTCGGCCACGTGGAACCGGTTTGCCGCCGTGCACGCCTCGCCGATGTTGCGCATCTTGGCGATCAACGCCCCCTGCACCGCCGCGTCGACATCGGCGTCGTCGAACACGATGAACGGCGCGTTTCCGCCCAGCTCCATCGACAGGCGGAGAAGGTTCTGCGAGGCCTGCTCCATCAGCTTGCGCCCCACCTCGGTGGAGCCGGTGAATGACAGCTTGCGCAGCCGCGAGTCGGCGATCAGCGGGCCCATCGTCTCGCTCGACGACGACGCCGTGACGAGGTTCAGCACGCCGCCGGGGAGCCCCGCCTCCTCGAGAATCTTGACCAGCATCAGCATCGAGAGCGGTGTCTGCTGGGCCGGCTTCACGACCATGGTGCAGCCCGCCGCGACGGCGGGGCCGATCTTGCGCGTTCCCATGGCCAGCGGGAAGTTCCACGGGGTGATGAGCAGGCAGGTGCCGACGGGCTGCTTCATCGTCAGCAGGCGACCCTGCCCGTTGGGCGCGGTGGCGTAGCGGCCGTCGATCCGCACGGCCTGCTCGGAGAACCAGCGCAGGAACTCGGCGCCGTAGGCGATCTCCGCCTTGGACTCCTTGAGCGGCTTGCCCATCTCGAGCGTCATGAGCAGCGCCAGCTCGTCTTCACGCGCGGTGATCGCCTCGAACGCGCGGCGCAGGATCTCTCCGCGCTCGCGCGGCGGGTGCTGGAACCATTCGGGGCCGGCGTCGACGGCAGCGCTGAGCGCCGCCTCGGCGTCGTCGGTGGAGGCGTCGGCGACCTCGCACAGGGTCTCGCCGGTCGCTGGGTCCTCGACGGCAAGCGTGCCTTTGGCTCCATCGCGCCACTCACCCCCGATGTAGAGCTGCTTGGGGACTTGATCGAGGATTTGCTGTTCGGCTGTGGCGGTGGTCGTGCTCATGGTTGGAACCTACCACCGGTCGGTCACTCTCAACCCAGCGCGCCTCAACCAGGCGTGCCGCGGGTTCATTTACCCGGCGCGGGGTAAAGCCACGGCGTACGTCTAATGCCTGTTCGCGCGCCGGGCCAGGGGGAGCGGGCGGACGGTTCCTGAAAGGAGTCAACTCATGAAGAGGTTGCTGCCTCTTGCTTTTGCCTGCCTGGCGCTCGTCGCGGCGATCGCGGTGCCCACGGCCGGCGCCAAGCCCAGCAAGTCCTACTCCGCGGCCGACGAGCAATATCTCAAGACTTCGATCCAAGGCGATCTGTTCGAGATCACCGGCGGCAAGTGGGCCCAGAAGCACACCAAAAACGCCGCCGTGCTGCGGATGGCCAATCGCATCGTGTCCGACCACACGAAATCGGTGAAGGACGCGGCCAGCCTGGCACGCTCGCTCGGAATCGACGTTCCGAGCACTCCGACGCCGAGCGAGGTGTGGGAGCTCAAGGTCGTCACCGGTTTGCGCGGCAGGGCCTACAACCACTGGTACGCCAGCCTCGAGGTGTACGACCACGTCCAGGACATCCAGGAAACCACGGATGAGATAAACGACGGCACGAACCCCAAGATCCGTGACAACGCTCGTACCGACTTGCCGGTACTGCAATTGCATCTGCGGCTGGCGCGGGCCGCGCTGGCGGAGAATCCCTAGGGCTCGACGCGCGAAGCCCCGGCGGGCCTGGATGGCCCGCCGGGGACTGTTGGCGCCGCGTTGCCAGCTGGGGAAACCTGGTTATGCGGCCTGGCGCAGAGGCGCCGGCTCGAGCGCCACCGCCAGCACCTCGTCGACGGTCATCGCGAAGTGGAAGGTCATCGCGTCGCGCACCTCCTGGGGCACGTCATCCAGATCGCCCCGGTTGCGCTCCGGAAGCACAACGTCGGTCAGACCCGCCGCGTGTGCCGCCAGCACCTTCTGCTTGACTCCGCCGATCGGGAGGACCCGCCCCTGGAGAGTGACCTCGCCGGTCATTCCCACCGTATGGCGCACCGGCCGGCCGCTCAGCAGCGAGGAGAGCGCGGTGACCATGGTCACGCCCGCGCTCGGACCATCCTTCGGAATCGCGCCCGCCGGGACGTGCACGTGGAATGAACGGTCCTCGAACACCGCCGGGTCGACATCGAGCTCGGCCGCATGCCCGCGGACGTAGGAGAGGGCGATCTGGGCCGACTCCTTCATCACGTCGCCGAGCTGGCCGGTGAGCGTGAGCCCCGAGTTGGGTGGGTGGCCGGCCATTGCCGTGGCCTCGACGAACAGAACGTCGCCGCCTGTCCCCGTGACCGCCAGGCCGGTGGCCACGCCGGGCACCGCTGTGCGGATGGCCGACTCCTGGAAGTGGCGCTGACGCCCCAGTGCGTCACGGACCGCATCCAGGTCGATCACCACCGGCGCCTCGACCTCGCCTGAGGCGATCTTGGTCGCCGTCTTGCGCAGCAACGTCCCGAGTTCGCGCTCGAGCTGGCGCACGCCGGCCTCACGCGTGTACTCGATGGCCACCGTCTCGAGCAGCTCGTCGGAGACCTCGACCTCCTCGGGCCGCAGCCCGTTTCGCTCGAGCTGACGCGGCCACAGGTAGCCGCGGGCGATCGCGACCTTCTCGGAGGTGGTGTAGCCGTCGAAGCGGATGACCTCCATCCGGTCGAGCAGCGGCCCGGGAATCGTGTCGGCCACGTTTGCCGTTGCGATGAACATCACATTGCTCAGGTCGAGCTCCACGTCGAGGTAGTGGTCGCGGAAGCTGTGGTTCTGGGCCGGGTCGAGCACTTCGAGCAGGGCCGAGCTCGGATCACCCCGCCAGTCTGCACCGACCTTGTCGACCTCATCGAGCATGATCACCGGGTTCATCGTCTCGGCGTCACGCAGCGCGCGCACGAGTCGACCCGGAAGGGCCCCGATGTAGGTCCGGCGGTGTCCGCGGATCTCCGCCTCGTCACGAACGCCGCCCAGCGACATCCGCACGAACTTCCGACCGGTTGCCCGGGCGATCGACTCGCCGATCGAGGTCTTGCCGGTGCCGGGAGGACCGATCAAGGTCAGGATCGCGCCCGAGCGCTTGTCCTCGACGATGCCGCGGTCCTGGCGCAGCTTCTTGACCGCGATGTATTCGACGATCCGGGCCTTGACGTCCTCAAGCCCCGCATGGTCGGCATCGAGCACCTCGCGCGCGTGCTGCGGATCGAGCCGCTCCTCAGAGCGCTTGCTCCAGGGCACGGAGATCAGCCAGTCGAGATAGGTGCGGATCACGGTCGACTCGGCGCTCTGCTCGCCCATCCGCTCGAGCCGTCCGAGCTCCTTCTCGGCCTGCTCGCGCACGGCCTCGGGCATGGCGGCCTCTTCGATCTTGGTCCGGTACTCCTCGACAACCGAGGCGTCGTCCTCGCCGAGCTCCTTGCGGATTGACTCCATCTGCTTGCGCAGGAAGTACTCGCGCTGCTGCTTCTCGGCGCCGGACTCGACGTCGTCGCGGATGCGCTTGCGGACCTGAAGCTCGGCCAGCCGCTCGCGCTGGAACTTCAGGGCGAGCTCGAGCCGCTCGGTCACGTCGACCGTCTGGAGCAGACTGACCTTGTCCGCGTAGCCCAGGTCGGGCGAGTAGCCGGCGGTGTCGGCCAGCGCGCCGGCCTCCGTGATGCTGCGCAGGAAGGCGGAGATGCGGCCGTCGTCGCCGCGCAGCGCGAGGATCTCCTCGACTACCGCGCGATACTCGCGCTCGAGGTCGCGGGTACGGCCGTCGACCGGGAGTGAATCGGGCCGCTCATCGACCTCGACGTACAGCCGGCCGTCCGGCATCGTGTGAGCAGCGCCGGCCACGCCGCGATGGAGGCCCTGAAGGGCCACCGCGCGAGCGCCGCCGGGGAGCCGCACCAAGTCATTGACCTGGGCGACCGTGCCGACGCTGGCAAATTCGTTTTCGTGTCTGGGAACGAGCAGGACTCGCTCCTCCTCGCCGGCGTCGACCGCGAGCGTGAGCGACATGCCCGGGAAGGCCACGACGTCGTCGAGCGGGATCAAGAGAAGGCGGCTTGGCATCTGAAAGTCGTTCGCTTTCGATAGTTGCTTACTAGAGGTAAGTAAAGGATATCACCCGGACCGTCTCCGATCTAAGTCGGGCTGGCTTAGATCGTAGAAGGTGCCCCGAGGTGACGAGGCAGCGCCGCATCTGGGATCATGCGCGTCGATGCAAGGCAGTGAGTCCCCGCAAGGCGGCGAGTCCCCGCGCGAGGACGAGGCGCACGACGTGCTCGCGGCTGAGGCGTTCGCGCTGCCCGCGGCCGATCCCACATTGCGCCACCGGCCGATCACCCTGCCCGAAGATCCGAGCGGAATCGCCGAGCCTCACGACGTGTTGGCCGCCGAGGAGTTCGCCATGCCAGCCCCGCGGCCGGCGCCGGCGCCGCCTGGCACCGCCGGACGGATCGCCGCCAAGGCGCGCACGCCGATGCGGGTTCTGGTGGCGGCGGCGGTGGTGGCGGGGGTGCTGCGCGCGTTCAGGCGCCGGCGCCCCTCGCGCTCCTAGATCGGGTGTGCATAGCGCGCCAACCGCGTGCCCAGGGGCGGGGGTGTGGCGCGTCATGCACACCAGAGGATCCTGGTGCGCCAACGGTCCGCGATCGGGCTGGCGGTGGCGCGTCATGCACACGCCCGCGACGGCGGCGGGCGGGAAGGGGGCCGCGGGACGGTCAGCCGCGGGCGGAGGGAGCCGCGGGAGGGTCAGCGGCGGGCGGGAGGGACGGCGGCCGTCAACCCGAAGCCGGCTGCCGAGCGGGTCGCCGGCGCGGCGGCATCAGGTCGGTGATGGTGCCCTCGGCCATCTCGGCGGCAAAGCCGATCGTCTCCGTCAGAGTCGGATGCGGATGGACCGTGAGCGCGATGTCCTCGGCGTCGGAACCCATCTCCAAGGCGTGCACGGTTTCCGCGATCAGCTCCCCGGCACCCGTGCCGACGATGCCGGCGCCGAGCAGGCGGTGCGTCTCGGGCTCGAACAGCAGCTTGGTCATGCCCTCGTCGCGGCCCAGCGACAGCGCCCGTCCCGAGGCCGCCCACGGGAACACCGCCTTGTCGTAGTCGGTCCCCTGCTCGCGAGCCTCGATCTCGGTCAGGCCCATCCAGGCGACCTCGGGGTCCGTGTAGGCGACCGAGGGAATGGTGCGGGCGTCGAACTCGACGTTCTGGCCGGCGATGACCTCGGCCGCCACCTTGCCCTGGTGAGAGGCCTTGTGCGCGAGCATCGGGCCGCCGATCACGTCGCCGATCGCGTAGATGTGGCGGACGTTCGTGCGCAGCTGACGGTCAACCGCGATGAACCCGCGGTCGTCGACCTGCACGCCCGCCGCCTCGGCACCGCTCGCCTTACCGTTCGGCCGGCGGCCAATCGCGACCAGGATCCCCTCGAACTTGTGGGTCTCGCCACTGGAGAGTTCGACGTGCAACGTGTCCTTCTTGGCCTCCACGGACTCCACCTTGGTACCGAGATGGATCGCCTCGTAGCGTCCGGAGATCCGCTTGTGCAGCGGCTTGACCAGGTCGGGATCGCATCCGGGGATCAGCTGGTCCAGCAGCTCGACCATGGTGATCTTCGACCCGAGCGCGTCGTACACGGTCGCCATCTCGAGGCCGATGATCCCGCAGCCGACGACCAGCAGCCGCTTCGGGATGGAGGGCAGCTCGAGCGCGCCGGTCGAGTCGATGATCCGTTCATCGTCGGGCAGCCCCGGCAGCGTCGCGGCCTCGGATCCGGCGGCGATGATGCAGTTGTCGAAGGTGACGGCCCGCTCGCCGACGGTGACGGTGTTCGGGCCGGTCAGCTCCGCAACTCCGGTGATGACCTCGACCTTGCGCTGCTTGGCCAGCCCGGCCAGTCCGCCGGTGAGCCGGTCAACCACCGCCTGCTTCCAGTCGCGGAGCGCGTCCACATCGATTTTGGGCTTGCCGAGCTTGATTCCATACTCGGCCATCTCCTCAGCCTCGGCCACCACCCGAGCGGCGTGAAGCAGCGCCTTGGATGGGATACAGCCCACGTTCAGGCACACCCCGCCCAGCCTTTCGTAGCGCTCGACCAGCACCGTCTTGAGTCCCAGGTCGGCGGCGCGGAAGGCCGCGCTGTAACCGCCCGGCCCGGAGCCGATCACCACCACCTGGGCGTCATGGCCGCCGGCGCCGTCGGGTGAGGGCGCCGGCGGTGCAGGCGCGGGCTCGCGCTCAACCCGTGCCTCCGACGCAGACGGAGCGTCAGAGGCCGGCTCCGTGGGCCCCGCCCCGTCCGTGCCCTCGAGCGTGAGCAGCACGCTGCCCTCGGACACCCGGTCGCCGATCTGCACTGAGAGCTGCTTGACCGTCCCGGCCTGGGGCGCCGGAACATCCATGGTCGCCTTGTCGGACTCCAGCGTGACCAGCGGATCCTCGATGGCCACCTCGTCGCCGGGGGAGACGTGGATCTCGATCACGGGCACGTCGGTGAAGTCCCCGATGTCCGGGACCCTGATCTCAGTGGCCGGGCTCACAACAGCGCCCGCCGCAGATCGCTCAGCACCTTGACCAGGTAGACCATGAAACGCGCCGCCAGGGCCCCGTCGATTACCCGGTGGTCATAGGACAGAGACAGCGGCACCATCAGGCGCGGAACGAACTCGTTGCCGCTCCAGACCGGCCGCATGGCCGAGCGCGTAACGCCGAGGATGGCCAGCTCCGGCGCGTTGATGATCGGCGTGAAGCTGGTACCGCCGATCCCGCCCAGCGAAGAGACCGTGAACGAGGCGCCCTGCATGTCCCCCGGCGCAAGCTTGCCCTCTCTGGCCTTCCCCGACAGCTCGGTCAGCTCCCGCGCGATCTCCAACAGCCCTTTCTGATCGGCGTTCTTGATCACCGGTACGACCAGCCCCCCCGGCGTGTCAGCGGCGAAGCCGATGTTGTAGTAGCGCTTCAAAATCAGGTCCTCGCCGTCCAATGACGCGTTGAACGTCGGGAACTCCTTCAGAGCCGCGACCGACGCAACGATCAGGAACGACACCATGGTGACCTTGACCCCGTCGCGGGCGTGCTCGTCATTGAGCTGCTTGCGCCACACCTCGAGATCGGTGATGTCCGCCTCGTCGTTGTGCGTGACGTGCGGGATCATCACCCAGTTGCGCGCCAGCACCGGACCGGAGATCCGCTGGATCCGCGAGCGTTGCACCCGCTCGGTCTCGCCGAATTTCGAGAAGTCCACCTGTGGCCAGGCCGGCAGATCCAGGCCGACGCCAGCGCCCGCCGGGGCCGCTCCCGGAGCCGCCGCGGCCGCCGGGCCGCGCTCGGCGAACGTTTTCACGTCCTCCTTGGTGATTCGCCCCTTCCGGCCGCTACCCGTCACCTGGTGCAGATCGACGCCGAGCTCACGCGCGATGCGGCGGACCGCAGGGCTGGCATAAACCGGACCGCCGCCGTCCCTGGCGGCCGGAGGGGCGCCCGGCGCGGACTCGGGGGGGCCGGCGGGCGCGGGCTCATCCGTCGGGGCCGGCGCCGCTTCGGGCTGCGAAGGCGCCGGCGCAGGTGCCGAATCGGCTTCGGCCTCGGCGGCGCTGCCGATCGCCTCGGGCGCGGCCGCCTCGGTCGGCGCACCCTCCGAGGCGGCGGCCGCAGCCTTGGTTCCGGTCGACTCCTCCGCTCCACCCGATGGCGTAAGCGTGAGCAGCTCGACCCCCTGAGAAACCTTGTCCCCGATCTTCACGAGCAGCTCGCGAACCGTTCCCGCGAACGGCGCAGGCACGTCCATGGTCGCCTTATCCGACTCGAGCGTGAGCAACGGATCGTCGACGGCGACCGAGTCGCCCGCCGAGACGAGGATCTCGATGATGGGGACGTCCTGGAAGTCCCCGATGTCGGGAACTTCGACCGCCACGGGGTCCGACGTCGTACTCATACGGTAGTCGGCATCGGAGCGTCGGCGTCGATCTCGTAGCGCTCGATCGCTTCCTTGACCCGCTCGGCGTCGACGACGTCCTCAGCGGCAAGCTCCCCGAGCGCTGCCACTGTCACGTAATGCCGGTCGACCTCAAAGAACCGGCGCAGCGCGCGGCGGGAATCGCTGCGGCCAAACCCGTCGGTCCCGAGTACGCGGTAGCGCCCCGGCACCCACTGGCGGATCTGGTCGGGATAAGCGCGGATGTAATCGGTCGAGGCGACCACTGGACCCTCCCGGCCGCCCAGTCTCTCGGTCACGAACGACCGTCGCGGCTCCTCGAGGGGGTGAAGCATGTTCCAGCGCTCCACCTCGATCCCATCGCGCCGCAGCTCGGTGAACGAGGTCACGCTCCAGACGTCGGCGGCCACCTGGAAGTCCGATTCGAGCAGCTCGGCGGCGGCCAGCACCTCGTTCAGGATGGTCCCCGAGCCGAGCAGCTGAACCCGCGCGGACCCCTCGCCGAGAGAGCTCTCCCGCAGCAGGTACATGCCGCGCAGGATGTCCTGCTGGGCGCCCTCGGGCATCGCCGGGTGGTGGTAGTTCTCGTTCATCAGGGTGATGTAGTAGAAGACGTCCTCCTGCTCGGCCAGCATCCGCCGCAGGCCGTCCTGGATGATCACGGCGACCTCATAGCCGAACGCGGGGTCGTAGGCGCGGCAGTTGGGAACCACCGAGAACAGCACGTGGCTGTGGCCGTCCTCGTGCTGCAGGCCCTCGCCGTTCAGCGTGGTCCGGCCGGCAGTGCCACCCAGCATGAACCCGCGGGTGCGCGAGTCGGCGGCCGCCCACACCAGATCTCCCACCCGCTGGTAGCCGAACATCGAGTAGTAGATGTAGAACGGGATCATCGGCACGCCGTGGGCGCTGTATGAGGTGCCGGCGGCGATGAATGACGAAATCGAACCCGCCTCGGTGATCCCCTCCTCGAGGATCTGCCCGTTCTTGTCCTCCTTGTAGAACATCAGCTGCTCTGAGTCCTGGGGCTGGTAGAGCTGCCCGAGCGGCGAGTAGATCCCGACCTGGCGGAACATTCCTTCCATCCCGAAGGTGCGTGACTCATCGGGCACGATCGGGACCACGTGCGGCCCGATCTTCTTGTCGCGCAAAAGCGCGGCGAGCACCCGTACGAAGGCCATCGTGGTCGAGATCTCGCGCTCACCGGTCCCCTCAAGCTGACCCTTGAACGTCTCGAGCGCCGGCACCTCGAGCGGCTTGGCGCTGCGCTGGCGGACCGGCAGGCTGCCGCCCAGCTTGTCCCGGCATTCGCGCAGAAACTCCATCTCGGGCGAGTCCTCAGGCGGCTTGTAGTACTCCGCCGCGCGGACCTGCTCGTCGGACAGCGGTAGCTCGAACCGGTCGCGGAAGGCGAGCAGCGCGTCCTCGGTCATCTTCTTGGCTTGATGGGTGATCATCTGGCCCTCGCCCGAGACGCCCATCCCGTAGCCCTTGATCGTCTTGGCCAGGATCACTGTCGGCTGATCGGTGTGCCGTACCGCCTCGTGGTAGGCCGCGTACACCTTCTGCTGATCCAGGCCACCGCGATTCAACAGCCAGATTTCCTCGTCTGACATGTGCGAGACGCGCTCCAAAAGCGCGGGGTCACGGCCGAAGAAGTGTTCACGAACGTACGCCCCGTCGCGGGATTTGAACGTCTGATACTCCCCGTCGACGCACTCCTCCATCACCTTGACCAGCCGCCCGTCCGTGTCCGCCTCGAGCAGCGAATCCCAGCGCGAGCCCCAGATCACCTTGATCACGTTCCAGCCCGCCCCGCGGAAGTCCGCCTCCAGCTCCTGGATGATCTTGCCGTTGCCACGGACCGGCCCGTCGAGTCGCTGGAGGTTGCAGTTGACCACCCAGATCAGGTTGTCGAGACACTCCCGGCCGGCCATCCCAATCGACCCCATCGTCTCCGGCTCGTCCACCTCACCGTCCCCAATGAAGGCCCACACCTTCCGGCCGTCCGTCTCGGCAATCGCCCGCGCGTGCAAATACTTCATGAACCGGGCCTGGTAGATCGAGGTGATCGCCCCAATGCCCAGCGACACCGTGGGGAACTGCCAGAACTCCGGCATCAGCCACGGATGCGGATACGAGCTCAGCCCGCCGGCCGACACCTCCTGGCGGAAGCCGTCCAGCTGCTCCTCGGACAGGCGGCCCTCTAGATAGGCGCGGGCATAGTTGCCGGGCGAGGAGTGGCCCTGGAAGTACACCAGGTCGCCGCCGTGATCAGCCGAGGGCGCACGCCAGAAGTGGTTGAAGCCAACCTCATACAGCGTGGCGAGCGACTGGTAGCTGGCAATATGGCCGCCCAGCTCAGACGACGTCTTGTTCGCGCGCACGACCATCGCCATCGCGTTCCAGCGGATGATCGAGCGTAAGCGGCGCTCGAGCGCGGGATCGCTGGGCGGCTTGGCCTCGCGCGCGGCCGGAATCGTGTTCACGTACGGCGTGGTGATGCTGGCGATCGGGCCGCTGCCGGCCAGCTCCGCACGTTGCACGGCACGGGCGAGGATCTGCCGTGCGCGGTCCGGGCCGTCGTGCTCGACGACCGCGTCGACCGCCTCGAGCCACTCGCTGGTCTCGGCGGCGTCGATGTCGGCGCCGGCGCCGTTTGAGCTTGCGGTTTGCAGAGAGTCGGTCATGCCATAGGGGCCGATGGCGCGTGCCCGGCCACGACGCTCAATATACCCGGGGGCCTTGAGCTCAGACCGCACGCGCGCGGTGATTTCCCCTACGGTTGGGGGGTGTCGCTGCGAGCATTGGACGGCGTCGTCGGAGCGCCCTGGGCGCGGCCTCTGGCTGGGGCGCTGGATCAGCTCGTGGTCGAGTCCGATGCGCTCGCCGATAATCCGCTCGGCGATCCGGCTCGGCGGCCGCTCTACGTGTACCGCCCGCCGGGGGTGGAACTCGATCATCCGGTTGGACTGCCCGTCGTGCACATCATCCAGGGCTTCACCGGACAGGTCGACATGTGGCTGGCTCGCTCGTCCTTGGAGCCGACCATGGTCGAGCGCGTGGACGCGATGTTCGCCGCGCGGGCGTGCCCGGACGCGATCCTGGTGTTCGTCGACGCGTGGACGTCGCGGGGCGGTTCCCAGTTCATCAACTCGGCCTCGACCGGTCGCTACCTCGACTACCTGTGCGATGAGGTTGTGGCGTTCGTGGACGAGCGTTACCCGACGCTCGCGAGCCGGGACCATCGCGGGCTGGCCGGCAAATCATCCGGCGGCTACGGCGCCATGGTCGTCTCGATGCTGCGCCCGGACGTGTTCGGCGCGCTCGCCTCCCACGCCGGCGACGCGTTGTTCGAGTGCTGCTACGAGCCCACCTTCCGTGAGGTCGCGCGCACGCTGCGGGACCATTTCGACGGCTCCTTCGAGGTATTTTTCGACCGTCTCGCCGCGTCCGACCATTTCGACTACGGCCGCTTCGGTGGGCCGTTCGAGATGTACGGTTACGCCTGCGCGTACTCCCCAGACCTGTCCAAGCCGGGGGCAGCCCTGCTGCCGTTCGATGTCTCTACGGGACGGCTCAACGAGGACGTGTGGGCCCTGTGGCTCGAGCACGACCCAGTGCGCATGGCCCATCGCCACGCCGACGCTCTGCGGAGCCTGCGCCGCATCTACCTCGACGCCGGCAAGAGCGACGAGTACTTCCTCGATCTCGGCGCCCAGGCGTTCGCCGCCGCGCTCGGCAAGATCGGGGTGGCGCACACGCTGGAGCTGTTCGAGGGAAAGCACGGCGGCATCACGTACCGGTACCCCGGAGCGATCCGCGAGCTCGTGACCGCGCTGGCGGCATGACCGCGACCGCCGCGGACGAGCTCGCGTTCGCCGGGCCGGCCGCGCTGGCTGATCTGGTGCGTCGGCGCGAGCTGCGCCCGCGAGAGCTGGTCGAGCTGTTCCTCCGCCGGATCGAGTCGATCGACTCCCGGCTCAACGCTTTCCGGGTGACGCTGGCCGACGAGGCGCTTGCCGCTGCCGACGCAGCCGTGGGATCCGACGGACCGCTGGCGGGGGTACCGGTCGCGATCAAGGACGAAATGGCGGTGGCCGGCCAGGCGGTGACGCGCGGCTCGCGCTCGTACGGCCCGTCCGAAACCGCGGACGCCGAGATCGTCCGCCGCTTGCGTGCGGCGGGGGCCATCCCGATCGGGATCACCAACGTCCCCGAGCTGATGATCTTTCCCTGGACCGCGAGCGCCGCCAATGGAACGACCCGCAATCCGTGGAATCCCGACCGGACGCCCGGCGGATCTTCGGGCGGCTCGGCGGCCGCGGTGGCCGCGGGCATGGTGCCGTGCGCCACGGCAGCTGACGGCGGCGGCTCGATCCGGATTCCTGCCGCCTGCTGCGGGCTGGTCGGCATGAAGCCAACCCGCGGGCGGGTCTCGACGCAGCCGGTCCGGGAGTCCTGGCTGGGGTTGACCGTGTTCGGGGCCCTCGCAAGAACGGTGAGCGACAGCGCGCTGCTGCTGGACGCCATCCACGGTGCCCTGCCGGACGACGTATATGCGGCCCCGCCGTTCGAGGGCAGCTACCTGAAGGCGGCGATCACACCGCCGACGCGGCTGCGGATCGCGGCCTCGCGCAAGCTGCCGCCCGGCTCCGTGGCTCGGATCTCGGCCGATCAGCGCGGGGCTTTCGAGCGAACGGCAACCCTGCTCTCGGAGCTCGGGCATGAGGTGGTCGAGCGTGCTCCGTTCTACGGGGCGGCCGCGATCGAGTTCGTCCAGATGTGGATGCGCGGCATTTACGAGGAGGCGCGCCACGTGCCCGACCACTCCCAGTTGGAGCGGTCCACGCGGCAACTCGTCGCCGCCGGGCGGCGCCTGGTTCCCGAGCGCCGGCGTGAGACGCTGCTGGCGGGGCGCCCTGCCCGCACCGCCCGCGTGCTCGAGCTGTGGCAGGAGGTGGATGTGCTCATGATGCCCGTCCTGGCGAGCACGGCAATCGCCGCCGAGGGGGCGTACGCCAAGTCGGCGCCGGTGGCGTTCGACCGCTCGTCGCGGTTCATGCCGTTCAACCCGGCGTTCAACCTGACCGGTCAGCCGTCGATCGCGCTGCCGGCCGGTTTCGGCGCTGACGGCCTGCCGCTGAGCGTTCAGCTGGTCGGTCGTCCCGGCGCGGAGGACTTGCTCTATTCGCTGGCCGGCCAGCTCGAGGCGGCACGGCCGTGGGCGCACCACCGGCCCAACTTGGACTAGTCAATCCTCTCACGGGAAACAGCTCCTTGGAGAGCGCCAGGAATTCGGCTGCGGCCGGACCGAGGCGCCGGCCGTCGCGGCAGGCTAGGGTGATGTCGCGCCGCAGCGACGGCTCGGTCAACGCGACCACCGCGACGTCGGCGCCGGGACGCTCGCCGTCCGACCGCGGCAGGATCGCGACCCCCATGTGACGAGCCACCAGGCGCCTGATCCGCTCGCTCTCGTTCGACTCGAGCTTGATCTGCGGCTCGAATCCGGCGTCGTGCGCCGCGAAGGCCAGGAGCTCGCGCAGCCGGGCGCCTTCCCGGTAGCTGATGAAGTGCTCGTGCTCGAGCTCGCCCATGCGCACCTCTGGGCGAGCGGCGAGCGCGTGGTCGCGCGGCAGGATGACGACGAGCTCCTCGGAGACGAGCTGATGCAGGCCCAGCCCGTGGCTCTCCATGCGCTCGGTGACCGACAGGAACGCGAGGTCGAGCACATCGTCACGCAGCATCTCGGCCAGCTCCTCGCTCGACTGCTCGCGCACGGTCAGCTCCACGCCGGGGTGGCGCTGGTGGAAGACGGCCAGCGCCAGCGACACGTCCACCGGTCCCATCGTGTGCATCGTGCCCACCATCACGTGGCCCGTCCGCACGCCGGCGAGCGCCTGCATCTCGGCGTTGGCGGCATCGACTTCGGCCAGGATCCGGCGGGCTCGCCCCACCAGCGTCCGACCCGCTTCGGTCACCGTGACGCGCCGGGTGGTCCGCTCCACGAGCGCGAGTCCGACCTCCTGTTCGAGCCGGCGGATCTGCTGGGAGAGCGCAGGTTGGGCGATGTGCTCGCGCGCGGCCGCGCGGGTGAAGTGCTGCTCGTCGGCTAGCGCGACGAGGTAGCGCAGCTGGCGGAGTTCCATAAGCGAAGCCTATAGATGGCTGAGCATCTTCGTCTTTGACATATCAAAGCGCCAGCGTCATCATCTTCGTCACACCCTCTCCTCCCTCGGAGCGCGCCCCGAAGGTCCGGCCAGAAGTTCCGCCGACCCGGGGCGCGTCTCTTTTCCGCGACGAGCAGGCGCCGCCCGGGGGCGAGCTAGTGCACCAGCGGGGCGAGCTGATCGCCCAGCAGCGCCACCGCGTCGAGATCGTCGTGCACGAGCTGCTGGCACATCACCCGGCTGAGACCGGCGTCGCGGTAGGCGGCGAACTGCTCGGCCGCCTGGTCGACCGTTGCCACGATCCAGCCGGTCGGCGGCTCGCGCAGCAGCGTGTCGCCGTCGCTCCCGATGCGCTCGCCCACGCGCCGGGCCCGGTCGGCGAGATCGCCGGCGTCGGCACCGATCACCGTGCCAAGCATCGCCGAGACTGGCATCGGCTCTCGCACCGCGCGCTCGCACGCTTCGCCGACCGCCGCCCGGCGCTCCCGCACCGCCTCGAGCGACGGGAACGCGGTGTTGTACTCGTCGGCGTAACGGGCGGCCAGGGCGGCGCTCCGTGGCCCGGCGTTGCCGCCCATGATCAGCCGCGGATGGGGCTGCTGGACGGGTTTCGGCTGCGCGTCGAGCTCGGACAGGACGTAGTGCTCTCCCCGCATCGAGAACGGTTCGTTCCCCCACACGCCCATCACGACCTGGAGCTGTTCCTCAAGGACGTCGACCCGGGCTCGGGTGGGCCGGAACGGGAAGCCGTACGCCTCATGCTCGCGTTCGTGCCAGCCCGCGCCGAGGCCGAGTTCCACTCGCCCACCCGACACGTGATCGGCGGTCACCACGAGCTTGGCCAGTACCGACGGATGCCGGAAGCTCGCCGGCGAGACGAGGCTGCCGAGTCGCAGCGTGCTGGTGACGGCCGCCAGCGCGTTCAAGGTTCCCCAGGCGTCGAGCGATCCCCGCTCAGGATGCTGTCCGTCGAGGTTCATGTAATGGTCTGAGCGAAACAGGGTCACGATGCCGTGTTGCTCGCACGCCGCGGCAAGCGCCCGCCACTGCGGCCACGTGACACCCTCCTGGCCTTCGATCATCAAACACAGATCCACGCCGACAGCTCCTCGGTAGAAGGAGTCGCGAAGGCTATTGGTTCGCCGGCGCGCGCTGCCGGCCGCGGCAGCCGGCTCCCATGTTCCTGGTCAAGTGACATGACCGGGTGCGGGGCGCTCTCGGCGCGGGCGAGCGGATCCACCTGACAACATGCGCTCGATGCCCGACGTGCTGATCTGCGGGGACACGGTGCGCCACGCCGAGCTGCGCCACGAGCTGCCGCTTGTCGTGCCCGATCCCTTCCTGTATGCGGAGGCCGCCGGCCAGCGCCATGTGATCGTCGCCTCCCTCGAGCGCGCGCGCGTCGCCGCACCGGGCGGCTTGCACGTTCACGCATACGAGGAGTTCGGCTACGACGAGCTCGTCCTCGGTGGCGCCGAGCGCAGCGCCGCCGTGCTCGAGGTGATGGTTCGGGCCTGTCGATCGCTCGAGCTGGAAAGCGCGACCGTGCCGGCCGAGTTCCCGCTCGAGCTGGCCGACCGCCTGCGCGACGCCGGCGTCGAGCTGACGGTGGACCGCACGCTGTTCGAGGCTCGGCGGCGCGTCAAGAGCGAGGCCGAGCTGGCCGGGATCCGTCGGGCGCAGGCGGCCGCCGAGGCCGGGATGGGCGCGGCGGCCGAGCTCTTGCGTCACGCGGAGCCGGATGGTGACGGCCTGCGTGCTGACGGCGAGCCTCTCACCTGCGAGCGGGTCAGGGACGCGATCCGTGATGCGGTTGCCCGTGCCGGCGGCACCGCCGGTGATGATCTGATCGTCTCCCACGGCGCGCAGACGGCGTCCGGCCACGAGATGGGCTTCGGTCCGATCCAGGCCGGCGAGCCGGTGGTCGTCGACCTGTGGCCGCGCGACCCGGCATCAGCCTGCTTTGCCGATATGACGCGGACGTTCGTGGTCGGCAAAGTGCCCGACGAATTACGCCGCTACCACGAGCTGACCCGCGAGGCGCTGGCTCGCTCGCTTGCCGCCGTGCGCTCCGGCGCGGCGGGACGGGAGATCCACCGGATCTCGTGCGAGCCCTACGAACAGGCCGGCCTCCCGACGCAGCTCAGCAAGAAGCCGGGCCAGGTGCTCGAGGAAGGCTATTTCCACTCGCTGGGGCACGGCGTGGGCCTCGAGGTGCACGAGGCACCGGCGCTTGGGCGCGCGCCGGACCTGCTTGTGGCGGGGGACGTGATCACCCTCGAGCCGGGGTGCTATCGCCCGGGCTTCGGTGGTTGCCGGCTCGAGGACCTGGTGCTCGTCACCGAGGAGGGCGCCGAGGTGCTCACCGATTATCCCTACGATCTGGACCCTTGAGGCCCGAGCGGCTCGGCGATCCGCGGCAGAGCCGATCTCGCCGCACTGGTGCTGCCGGCGACCGGCCCGGCGATCCGCGGCAGAGCTGATCTCGCCCGACTGGTGTTACGCGCCTCTCGCCGCTGTCGGGGCGATGTTGACCAGAGTTCACGCCGTAGCGTTCCTCCACGCGATCCGCGGGTTTGTCTGCCTGGCTCGGATTCGCCCCGACCGGCGGCAATGCAGCCTCTTCCTTGGGGCTGCTGACACTACTTAACGGTTTTTGGCCGCCGTTTCTCGTGCGGGCCGGGTCGGACGCGCACGCACTTCTCCGTAACCCGCCGCACGGTGCGAGCGGCTTGATCACGTGAGAAAGCGCCGGCGCATGACGGTGGCGAGCAGTTTGATCATGTTCGGAACCGCCGCATGACGGTTGCGAGCGAAGGGTTCGCGTACGCCCCTGGACGCTCGAGCCCCGCGAGCACGCGCGCCCGCTCCTCGTCGGGCTTATCTTGCGAGAGCTTTGCCTCGGCATGCCACGAGTCGGCATCGAGCCGGAAGGCTACGACCTGATCGGCCATCTTCCGGGCGGTCTCGCCCATGCGCTCGAGCGACCATGGCTCGTCCACCGCGGCCTCGAAATGCTCGACCGTCCGCCGCAGCACGGGCAATGCATCTTCCAGGCGCTCCGGTGTGCCGCGGACATGGAGCGTGACGTGGTTCCAGGTCGGGATTGTCTCGCTCGCGTACCAGCTCGCCGAAACGTAGCCGTGCGGGCCGTGGAAGATGGCCAGCAGCGGCCCGCCCAGCGACTTCGCGACAGGGTCTGCCCGAGCGACGTGACCCACGATGGCGAGCCCGCGAGCGTCGTCTTCCACCAGGCACGGCATGTGGGTGGCGCGGAGGTCTTCCGTCACCAGCGTGGCGAATGGATGAGCCCGCACGATCGCTCTGGCCGCGTCAAGATCGCGAATCGCGAAAGCGTCCTTGATGTGCATCCCGCCCCTGTACCCGATGGACTAGTCGACGTCGCCCTTGATGTGCGCGACCAGCCGGGCTGAGCTGCGCTTCTTCATCGGGTCTTCGAATCGGCGTAGATCATCAAGGGCGATGGCTGGCGCGGTGGCGATCATCCTGAAACCCCTCCGCTTCGGTTGGGCGGTCTGCCTGACCGACGGCCGTGAACTGGCTCGTTTCCACGGCCCCGGCGCCCGCGCGCGTGCCCTCGCCTATCTCCAGGGCCGCATCCTCAGGCCAGGCTGACCAGCTCCACGATGCCGGGGGGCAACAGCTGTACGCTGGCCTTGCCCTCAGGCCCGCGTTGAGTGCCGATCAGCAAGCAGCGGCCACAGAAGCGCCGCACAGCACCGTATGCCGGAGGAGGGACTCGAACCCCCGACACGCGGATTATGATTCCGCTGCTCTAACCGACTGAGCTACTCCGGCGCGTCCGCGAGTGTAGCCCCGCAGCCGCCGCGCGCGGATCCCCGGTTCTCACGCCGGCAAGTACATGATCAGGCCGGGATGAACGATCTGCAGCTCGACCAGCAGTGACGCGCACACTCCTCGCCATCCCCAACGTCTCGGAAGGCCGTGACCCGGCCACGCTCGAGGCGATCGGCAGGGCCTTTGACGCGCGTCTGCTCGACGTGCACGCAGACCCCGACCACCATCGCAGTGTGTTTACGCTGGCCGGCGAGCCCGGGCAGCTCGGCCGGGCGGTGCTGAACGGCGCCGCCGAGGTGATCGACCGGATCGACGTCGAGCGGCACGAGGGGATCCACCCGCGCGTCGGCGCGATCGACGTGGCCCCCATCGTCTACCTCGACCCGCGCGATCGGGGCGCCGCGTGCGCCGAGGCACTCGTCCTCGGCGACCTGCTGGGCGAGCAGCTCGAGCTACCGGTATTCCTCTACGGCGCGCTGGCGGCCGGGCGGACGCGCGCCGAGCTTCGCCGCGGCGGCCCCGCCGCGCTCCGCCGGCGCATCCAGGCGGGCGAGCTGCGGCCGGACTTCGGTCCGCGCCGGCTGCACTCGAGCGCCGGCGCCGTGCTGGTGGCGGCACGCCCGCCGCTCATCGCCTTCAATGTCGAGCTGGCCCCGCCGGCCACGCTCGAGGACGCCCGGGGGATCGCGGCGCGTATCCGCGAGGGCGGTTCTGAGGAGCTCCCGTCCGTGCGCGCGATCGGTCTGTGGCTCGCCGCGCGTGGGGTTGCGCAGGTCTCGACCAACGTCGAGGACCATCGCGCTGTGCCATTGGCCCGGGTCGTGGAGGCGATCGCCCGGCACGCCACGCCGCTGCGCGCGGAGCTGGTCGGACTTGCGCCGCGGGCGGCATTCGACGGGTTTCCGGCCGATCTTCCGGTGGCCAACCGGCGAACGGTCGAGGAGACGCTCGGCGCGCCATAGTCGAGGGCTCGACCTGGACAACGCACCCGGTGGCGTCATCCCACCCCGCCTACTAAGCTCCAAGACACCATGGCCCAGACCAAGCGCAAGCGCCGCACCAAGCACCGCGGGACGGCCGCGGGGACGATCGAGACCCGAGGCCGCACGGGCCGTCCGCCCTCCGCCGAGGAGCGCAAAAAGCAGACGCGGACGGAGGCCCGCGAGCGGCGGCTGAACACCCCGCCGACCTGGAAGCGGTCCGCGGCCATTGCCGCGTTTGCCTCGGTCGCACTGTTTTTGCTCTTCTCCGTGCTCGGCCGCGGCAAGCAGCCGGTCGAGAGTGCCGCCATCTTCGCAGCGTTCGCGTTCGTGCTCTACACGCCCGGCGGCTACTACATGGAGCTCGCGATGTACCGCCGGCGTCAGAAGCGCAAGCAGCAAGCGCAGGTACGCAAGTGAGTTCGCTGGACGTGCGCATGTTCACGGTGGGGCCGGTCCAGGAGAACTGTTTCATCGTGCGCGAGAGAGACGCCCCGGCAGCGCTCATCGTCGACCCGGGGGACGAGCCGGACAACTTGCTGGGCGCGCTCGAGCGCCTGAACATCGAGACGGTCGAGGCGATCCTCATCACCCATACTCACTTCGATCATGTCGGCGCGGTGGCGCCCGTCGCCAAGGCGACGAACGCCCCTGTGTATTGCCCCGAGCTCGAGACGCAGGTGCTGGCCAACATCATGGACTATGTCCCGTGGCCGGGCTTCGGGCCGTTCGAAAGCTACGAGGCCGACCATACGGTCGCCGGCGGCGAGACACTCGAACTGGCTGGCTTGAACATCGAGGTGACCTTCACGCCCGGCCACAGCCCAGGTCATGTCAGCTACGCGATCGCTGAGCACGAAGCGCTGTTCTCCGGCGACGTCCTGTTCCAGGGGTCGGTCGGCCGGGTCGATCTGCCCGGCGGCGACTGGCCGACCCTGCTGGCTTCAATCGAGCAGCTGATCACCACATATGCGCCGGAAACGACGGTATACCCCGGCCACATGAGCCTCACCACGCTCGGGCGCGAGCGCGCCACCAACCCGTTCCTGCGCGAGCTCGCGGAGCGGTGAGCGCGAGTGCGCCGTCCGGCAAAC
>JAFAZZ010000160.1 GCA_019239375.1 Solirubrobacterales bacterium
AATGGCGACGAAGCAGCACGTAATGCCGTCAAGATCGGTGCCGCCGCTGACGATCGCGTTCGCCGAGCGGTTGACGCAACTGGTGGCAACTGGTCACCACGTGCCTTGAGATGCAAACCGCGGACTGACGAGCGCTGCGGAGTTCCGTTTCGGAGCGCCGGGGAGCCACCCATCCCCTCCTCTCCGAGAGCCGGTCAGCGGGCCTCGTCCGGCCAGTTAGCCGGGACCACGGCTGCGGTCATTCGCGGGACGCACCCGTGTTTCCAGCGTCGCCTCCCGCTGGGGTACCCCCAATTCGGCGACGGCCCATCCGGACCCGTCGCCGAATCGGGGGTGGATGATCTACGGGTCGGGGGGAACTCGCACAAACAGGATTCAGAACGCCAGGACCCCAGCCCCGGAACGCGTGCGACTCCAGGAGGCAATCAACGAGCCGAGCGATTCGGCCGCCTGCGTCCTCTCGCAGACTGCTCTGCCGCCCACCTCTCGACCTCCGGACGAAGCCAGAGTTTGACGCGCCCCTTGCCGAGGTCGATGACTGGTCGCGGCATGTCGTCGTAGCGATGCTGGTACACGCTCACGGTGTTGTAGTGCGACAGACCGAGCAGCTCCGCTACGCCGTGGGCATCAAGTAGGTCATCGATCGCCACCTTCCGACTCATCGGGACCAGATTACATCGGTAGGCGGATCCGTCCGACGCCTGGCCTAGACTATAGCTGTAATCGTAAAGCGGCCCCGGCGGTGCTGGAACACCCCGAGGCCTGGCCGAGACCTACACGGAGGTCACGACAATGTCAGCGTACGCCAGCGCCCAGACCGGGCGAACGAACCCGGCGATCTCAATCGCCCCGCCTACGAGCGCCACGGGCGCCTCATCGATCCTCGAGACGGTTATTGAGGAGCTTGCCGACCGAGTCGCAGCTGCGGTCTTCTCACGGATCAGCGCAACACAGGAACACGAGGTCGCCGAGTGGCTCGATTCCCGGTGCGCGGCGGAATATCTCGGTGTCCACTGAGACACGCTGAGGAAGCTCGCGGCTGAGCGGACCATCCCCGCTCACCAAGATGGGCCGGGCTGCAAGCTGTTCTTCCGACGCGCCGACCTTGACGAGTGGCGTCGCTCGGGCGGGCGCGTGGTTCAGCTGTCGGCCGTCCTCACCGAAGCGGCGTGAGGAGACGGACATGGCCGCCGATCCTTCTCAGCCGCGGCGGATCCGGGTTGAGCGCAAGATCTACCGCCGAGCCTCGGGCGTGTATGAGGTCGGCTTCAAAGATGGCACCGGTAAGCAGCGGTGGAGGACCGTGCAGGGCGGCATTACCGCCGCCCGCGCCGTCCGTGACGAGTTGCTTGCCCGGCGTGGACGTGGAGAGCGAGTGGAGCCGGAGACGCGGATCAGCCTCGCGCATGCCGCAGCGGCATGGCTCGAAGGACCGGTGCGTGATCTTCGGCCACGAACGGACGAGTGCTACCGGAACGCCGTCAACACGCATCTTCTGCCCCGCCTTGGCAGTCGCCGGCTCGACGGGATCACACCAGACGACCTCGCTGCTCTCGTGAGAGACATGCGCGCCGCCGAACTGTCGGAGTCGACGATCGCGATCGCAATCGGCGTCTTGAACCGCATCTACCGGTACGCGACACGGCGGCTTGGATGGTCCGGGACAAACCCGGTCTCGGTGATGCTGGCATCTGAGCGTCCGAAGCCCTCGCAGAGGAGGCGCCGGCGGATCTTCGAAGGGGCCGAGCTTGAGCAGACGATCGCGGCGGCACACGAGCCGTGGCGGACCTTGTTCACGCTGGCCGCGTTAACGGGTGCGCGTCTCTCCGAGTTGCTCGCGCTGACTTGGGCGGACGTCCGGCTTGATGAGTTGGATGATGCTGAGATCGAGTTCGCCTGGCAGCTGGACCGGCGCGGAGAGCGTCGGCCGACGAAGACCGACGGGTCCGCGCGGACAGTTCCGATTCCACGGGAGCTCGCGGTAGTCCTCATGCAGTACAAGCTCGCGTCGCCGTACAAGCAGCCGGACGACTACGTGTTCACGACCCGGAGTGGTGGAACGCTCCGGCAGCGCAACCTAGGACGGGCGTTGCGGACCGCACAGCACAATGCGGTCGACGAAAAGGGCGAGCCGACGTTCCCAGCGCTACATCGCCGCGACGACCAGGGGGACGCGGTGCCAGTCGCCCATGGCGACCTGCCATCCATGCACAGCTTCAGGCACACAGTCGCCAGCCGAGCGCTGCTGGCCGGCGAAAGCGTGGACGAAATCGCGTTCCTACTCGGGCACCGAGACGCAAACGTGACCAGGGCCGTCTACGTGCGCGAGCTCGCCGATGCGAGGCGTCGTTCGATGAGGCGCTCACGGATGATCGCCGAGTTCGGGGAGCTGTTCCGCCAATAGCCGGGAATCGCCGCAGGCCGGTCGCGGTTCCTGCCCGGTCTGCGGCACCCGTCACCATTACGGCGTGACCAAGCTCATGCCGGGTGTCAGGCGCGAGGATCTCGCGCCAGCCAACGATCCCCGCGAAGGGATACGGATTGCCGAGGAGGCTGCCCGTAGGCTCAAGGAGGCCTATGGCGGGCGTCTGCGCCAGGTGGTGCTGTTCGGCTCGTGGGTGAGGGGAGATGCTCACGAGGAGTCGGACGTCGACCTCCTCGTCGTGCTCGATGAGATCGGGAACCGCGCTCAGGAGCGCGATCGACTCGTCGATGTCCTCTATGAGCTTGAGGTCGACTCGCGGCGAGCCATCCAGGCGTTCCCGGTTGCCGAGGCGGATGCGCTGAGCGGCGATGGAGAATTCGTCGCCGGCGCGCTCAGAGCCGGGACACCGCTCATCGGGAGCGGGCCCTGAGTTCGCTTGCATCCAGTCGTGAGGAGCTCGCGGCAGCGCGCCAGCTCGTAGAGACCGGCTTCCCGAGGCAGGCGACATCTCGCGCGTACTACGCGGCGTTCTACGCCGCTCGGGCGGCGCTTGAGGCAGCTGGGATCTCGCCGCCCAAGACCCACAGCGGTCTGCGAGCGCGGTTCTCCGAATTCGCAAACGCGACCCCTGGGATCGGTGGTGAGGTCGGACGCGCGCTGAGTCAACTCGAGACCGCGCGGACCGATGCCGACTACGGTGACCCAGCCATGAGTGCCGATGAGGCGAACGACGCGATCGCCAAGGCGATGCAGATCGTCGAGGTGATTGAGCGCGTGATCTCGGAGGGCTAGTAAGACGTCCGGAGTGGGAGCGATTCATGGAAGCGCGGTGGAAGCCGCCGGCGCCGCGAGGCTCTCCTCAACCACCGCGACCGCCACCGAAATCGCCCGGAAACGTAGGATTCGCCGGCATCCCGCCCTCATCCACCCTCGTCCGTCCCGACCTTTCACGCAGGAGATCGCCGGTTCGAATCCGGCTGGGGGTACTGACGAATCGTCCATCGTTGCCGCGGCATAGCGTCGTGGCGTTCGGGCCGGTTGGTTGAGGCACAGGTTGATAGAAGCGCTCTGGAAGCGATTGTGGGCGCAACGGTCGTCGCGGGCTGATGCTGGCCGGCCCTTCCAGCGACTTATGCGGTCTCGATCCGCGAGGTGAAGAAGTTCGAGTCCCTCTCGTGCGATTCCCCTTGGACCGACACAGCATCCACTCCCGATTTGGGGACGGCCCCGGATGGGCCGTCGTCAAATCGGGAGTACGCCCCGGCAGGGGACGCTTGAAGCCCCGCCCAGGTCTCGCGAGTCTCGCCCCCCTTCGTCCTGGTAAACCAGCCGGGCGAGAAGCTTGCCGCGGCTCTCGGAGACCGGGATGTTAGGACCCTCGTCCGCAATGAGACCGTCGCCGAGGTCCCAGCCCGCCGCAAAGGCACCACGCCCCCGGCGACCTTCCTGGGCGTGAGATCGCGCCGGCATAGCGGAATCCGCGAGCGCATTCGTGGAAGAGCACTCGCTCGTCCCCCCCGAAGCGCGTCATCCCTCGTCGCCGTAGCGCTCGTCCACGTCGACCCACCTGCCGCGATCGCTTTCGTAGGAAGCGCTCTCCCAGAGCGGCAGCTCGGCCGCTAGCGCGGACGGGCTCGTCCGGCTAACGCTCGTGCGCGCGTTCGCGGCAAAGCAGGACCCTCGACAGCCGGTTGACACGCGCTGACCCGCACCGCTCTCGAGATTGGCGAGTGTGAGGTGCGCAGCCACGCGCGGGTCGAGACTCGCTTACTTGTGCGGGGACCCTCTGTCAAGCGTAGGGTCCAGGTTGTCGGGTTGTACGGCGGTTGGTGTGGGGGTGCGTGGGCGCGGTTGGCGGTGAGGGTGGTGTGCGCGCGGGCGCCGAGGCTTACTTCGGTCCGCGACCCTCGGGTTGGCTCCGGGGCCGGCGACATGATGTTTGATGGGGTGATCCCGCTGGGGGAAGCGTTGCGGCCGCTCGGTCTTTCTGGGCCGTTCACGCGGACGTGGCGGCAGCGAGTCTTCGGGAGCCGGCCGCGGCGCATCTGTGTGACGAGGGGCTTCGCGCGCACCGGCAAGCTCATGCGGGTGCCAGTGCCTCCTCACCGAGCTGGCGCAGCGTGTGGTAGGAGCGCTTGAGCAGCTTGCGCGCGACCGACAAGCACGCGCGGTTACCGCCGATCCGCTCCTTGGCCTCTAGGTAGTACTCGCGGTCGGGACTTCGCTCCCGCGAGCGGGCGACCTGCGCCGCCTCATATAGCGCCCAACGCAGCGCCGGCCGGGCCCTGTCTCGAGATGTGCCCGGGCGCGCGGTGCCGATCGGACTGATACACGGTGATGTCCAGCCCGGCGTAGCGGACCGCTTGGCGGGAGGAGGAGAATCGGCGGGCGTCACCGAGCTCGGCGAGGATCGTGACCGCGGTCAGCTCCCCGATCCCGTAGTGGACCATCAGCGCCTTGCAGCCGACCTGGCGGCGCGCGTATGCCCGCAGCTCCTTGTCCAGCGGGACGATCTGCGCCTCGAGCGCGTCGATCATCGCCAGCGCCACCGTGATCTGCTCGCGCGCGGTCCCAGACAGCGGCTGAGCCGCCAGCCACTCGCGCCCATCCCCAACCATCAGATCGCGGCGCTGCGGGCAGCCGTGGTGATACAGCACCGCCTGGATCCGCTGCTGCCACTCGCAGCGCTGCGCACTCAGCGTGTGCCGCAGCCTGACCCGGGCGCGCAGATCGAGGATGTGCTCGGGCGGGATCCACGACTCCGGCAACCGCTTGACCATCAACAACTCCCGCAGATGCCTGGCGTCGGCGCGATCGCCCTTCGCGCGCTTCTTCGGGCCCTTGAGCCCAGCCGTCTCCGCCGGCTCGGCCAGATGCACCACCGCGCCGACCCGATGCAGCTCCTCGACCACGAACCGCCACCCCGTCGTCGCCTCCAGCGCCACCTCCAGCTCCCGACCGCGGAAACGCTGAAGGAACTTCCGCACCGCAGCGCGATCCGCCGGCGCCACGCGCATGCGCTGAAGCTCACCAGTCTCGGTATCGATCCACTCGCCGGTGATCTGCCCTCGATGCTGATCAAGTCCCATTACGATCGTCAACAGGGGCCTCCTCAAGCTCCACGGTTACCAAGCCTGCGCGGACACGCTCCGCGCTTGAGCTGAGGAGGTCCCTACACGTCACGTCGGACGTCATGCACATGACATCTTTCATTTCCGCACGGGTATCTCGAGCGTGCCGTGGTTGGTTGTGGTCCGAGAGCTGTCGCGCGCGGAGCACGCCGCGTGCTCCCGGTGGTTGGTGCATTGCTTTCGTCGCGTGGGGGTTGGCCCCGCGGGTGCCCGCAGCGATCCGGAACCGCATGGTAGGCCTTGCCAGCGGGCAAGCGGAGTTCTATTGGTCGCGCTCCGATTGAACGGTCCGCCGCGGTGGTCTGTCCAGCCTGCACTTCTGACTTCGGAGGTACTGGAACGTGATGACTGCGCCGGCGCCGAGGACGGCAATTCGCGCCCCGGTTGAGTCAGCCACGAACGAGGTGGTTGGGACGGTCAGCGCCAGGACGATCTGGCTGGCTCCGTCTATCGCGAACGTGGTGCCGATGATGGCGGTGAGGTTCCTGAGCAGGCGCCGCCGGGCAGGCCCGGCCAGCCTGGCCGCGAGCTCCGGGTCGGGATTCAGCTTGACGGCGTTCTGCGCGACCAGGAGCAGGAGGGGTCGACCGAGAGCGACCGAGGTGAGCGCGGCAACACCGATCGCTCCGGTAGCGGCACCGCGGCGCAGCTTGATCCCCATAGGATCACCGCCAGTGATCGCGTAGGCCGTGAGAGCGATGAACACGGTCGCCGTCGAGAGGACGGCGACCGGCTCGATGCGTCGACGGGCGATCCCGACGACGAGCAGCCAGCTCGCCGGGAGCGCGTCGGTGATGGCTAGCGCGCCCACGGAGGAGCCGATAAGCGAGCGAGTGATCAGGTACGCCAGCCACGGGAGCAGCAGCCCGATCGCGAGCCGGGGCGGCGAGAGGCGGGGCGGGCGGCCGCTCACGCTATCGCTTCCGCGGGTCGCACGAAGAACCCCACGACCTGACGGTCGGCATCCAGCACGACGCGACCGATCCCGTCGGCCCGCTCGAGCGCGACTGGGATGTCGACACCGGTGTAGCCGTCGCGGACCGAGATGATCGGGGTGCCAAGAGCCTGAACCTCGCCGCCGTATTGGCGCACTCTCTCGCGAACATCGGTCAGGAGCTCGACCGAGCAGGCCTCCAGCATCCGCGGACCAAATCTCGCCCGCGCGTCGTCGTAGCGCCCGTCGAGAAATGCTTGAAGCACCGGGGCAGCTGCGTCGGCGGCGCCCTCCAACGGTACCGCGACACCCTCCTCGGCGACGGGTCCCTGGCCGCCGCCGAAGCGTTGGAAGGCTGCCTGCCGACTCACGTGGAGCAGCTCTCCGATCTCGGCCCACGTGTGCCCGAGCGCCCGCGCCTGTTGTACGAGGGTGCGCAGCGTGTCTTCGACGATCATGTCGAGACTTCGGGTCGCGGCAATCGCGCGCATGACCTGGCCGGGAGCGTCGTGCTCGTCCGCGCGAAGCACATCGGCGACGAGTTGCACGTTGGTCAGAAGCAGCGTGGCCATGACGTCGCGGTCCCAGCGCACCGGAGATCTGGGCTGCTCCATCCTGTCAAGGTAGCCTTTACATGGCGGGTTGTCAAGGTAACCTTTACACGCCGGCATGCTCGACGTAGCGAAGACGCTCGAGCGCAACCGGCCCCCGGTCGCTCGTGCTCCGCCGATCGCTCACGACAGGGCGAATCCTCACGGTTAGGCGGACCAGGCGCACAGAACTTCTCGCGGCGATCCAGTCCGCGCCAATAACGCGGACAGACTCGGAAAGCTCAGCCTTCGGCCGGTCCGCAGGCCCCAGCCCGTTTCAACCCGCGGGCGCTGCGCGGTGCCACCGAAACCAGGACCATGAGTCTCTCCCCCGATGTCGCCCGCCGTTCCGCGCTCGGAACTCGATGTCGCCGCGCAGCAATTCTCGAGCGGAAGACGATGGCGAGGGCGACCGAAGGGTCGGATCTCGCGATCGGGAGTAGGCCGGTGGCCCGGGCTACCCATCCGACCCCTATCGGCGGCAGCGCTACCGGTCGCGGAGAAGAGCTACGCACGGAGGCCGTGACCCATGAAGCGTGATGCGGCCATGGTCAGGCTCGCACACGACCACCCCGGAACCTGCCTTCATCTCACGACGCGCATCTCGGCGGCCAGAGTGGCGCACCTGCGTTGCGCGGACGGAATGTCATGAAGACAGGGCCTTCGTGACGCGAGGCGAAGGGCCTTCGCAGTGTCCACTGTCCAGGGGAGAGCCTCTATGCAATACGTGGGGATCGATTGGGCGTATCGGCGCGCCGCTTGGTGCGTCAAGACTCGCGGCGGCGAGGTCCAGGCCGAGGGGGTGGTGCCGGCTGACGAGGACGGGCTGGCGAAGATGGTGCTGGGCTTGGGGCCGGAGGTGACCGCGTGCGTGGAGATGATGAGCGGCGCGGTGTGGGTTCGGGACCGGCTGCGGGCGGCGGGGTGGAGCGTTGAGATCGCTGATGCGCGCAAGGTCAAGGCGGTCGCGCCGTTGGCGTGCAAGACCGACAAAGTCGACGCGCGGGTGCTGGCCGAGCTGTGCCGGCGTGATTTGGTGCCGGCGGTGTGGGTGCCCTCGCTGTCAGACCGGGAGCTGCGCGAGCGGCTGAACCGTCGCGCCCACCTGATTCGGCTGCGCACCGCGGCCCGCAATCGGGTGTTCGGGGCGTTGACGCAGTGGGGGCTGCGGATTCCGGTCCGCGCCTTGCAGGTTGGTGATCCGATGGCGCTGCTCGAGCAGCGCGGGCTGCCCGAGGTATGGCGGCGCTCAGTCGCCGAGGCGCTGGCAGTGATCGACTTCGTGGACGCTCGCATCGGGCAGCTCGACGCCGAGCTTCACCCGATTGCCCAGACTGACCCTCGCGTGGCGCTGCTGGTCACGATCCCCGGCGTCGGCGAGCAGCTCGGGCTCGTGATGGCCTCAGAGATCGGCGACATCGCCCGGTTCCCTGGTCGCGCAACCTGGTCGGATTCGCTGGCCTGGCGCCGCGAGTCGCGCAATCTGGGCAGAGCTCGCGAACTGGTCCGCTCTCCCGCGCCGGCTCCCGCGCGCTGCGGTGGGCGGCGATCGAAGCCGCGCAGTGCGCGTGGCGGCCGACGAACCCGTGGAACCGGCTCTACCTCGACGTCAAGCAGCGCACCAGCAAGTCCAATCCGGCCAAGAGCGCGGTCGCGCGCAAGGTGCTGATCGCCGCCTGGCACGTCCTCTCGCGCGAGCAGGCCTTCCTACCCAGCACAGCTCGGGTCGCTGACGATCCTGTCCCGGCAAGCTCCCACTTTCATCTGGCCGCCTGACGGCCCCCGACGGAATTGAGAAGCCGGGACAGCTCCGATCGCCACGATGCGCCGCCAAGCGCCGAAAGAGAACTGAGCGCCCCTCAACGCCGGCACCGAGAGGAGGGTTGACTTCGGGGAGGTCTTCAAAGAGATGAAAGTCATCCATGAAGGGCCCGGTGGTGTCAAGGGTGAACGTGCGGGCAGTTGACTTTTGTGTGGCTGCTTGGGAGGGCATGTGGGTCAGGAGGCCGTGGTTGCCGCGGTTTCGGGGCACAGCCCAGGATTGGGTGCGAAATCGCCGGGCGAGCGTGCCCGGGTCAAGCGCCCGGTTTGCGGGCAGGGGTGATCGGTGCCGGGGCGGCGCTTGACGCGGGCGGGGGAGTCTGGCAGGGCGCGGTGGTTGTCATGGTGCTCGGGTGGTTGGGCGCCGGTTCGCTGACTGCGTTCCGGTCCGGGATGTGGCTCCAGTCATCCATCCGGTCGCGCGAGGCGGACCAGAGTGTCGTGCGGGGCTCGGGGGCTCAATCAAGGAGGCGACCGTCCTAGCGAGGGAGGCCAGACATAGGAACGAGCTCGCCCGAGCGTGCACAAGTTTGGGTTCCCGGCCCGGGAGCGCGATCAAGTGCGCTGGCGGACTCCGCTGAGGCGGGATCGCCAAGACTTTCATGGGGCTCGCCGGGCCGGGAGGCTTTGAGGTAGCGGATCTCGCCGTCGCGCAGGCCGTAGTAGCAGAGGGTGAGGATCTGGCGGGCGACGGCGACGCGGGCGATTTTGCGCCCGCGGCGTTTCGCGATCCGCTCGAACTGCTCACGCAGCGGCCCGCCACGGGTGGCGGCGTGGGTGGCGGCTTCGACGACTGCCCAGCGCAGGATGGATGATCCCTGGCGGGAGATGTTCCCGAGCCTGGCTTTGCCGTCGGAGCTGCGAACGGTCGGCGTCAGCCCAGCCCAGGCGCAGAGGTGCCGGGGGGTGGGGAACCGGCGGACGTCGCCGATCTCGGCGATGATCAGCATCGCCGTATAGCGCCCGATGCCGTGGATCTGGCACAGCAGCGCCACACGCGGGTCGGCTTGTGCCTGACGGTCGATGTCCTTGGCGGCAGCGTCGATCTCGCGGTCGAAGTCCTCGAGCAGCGCTAACAGGCTGTCCAGCCGCTGTCGTGGCGCCGGGCGCAGCGGGACGGTGGCAAGGAACTGGCGGCCGGCCTTGCCGAACAGGTCTGAGTGCTGGTGGATGACGCCGTGCCTGGCGAGGATCGCGTGCACGCGGTTCTTGATCGCCGAGCGCATCGCCACCAGCGTGACTCGGTGGCGCAATAGCTCGCGCACATCGCGCAGCTCCCTCGGCGCGATATACGCCTCGGGCAAAAGCCCGGCGCGTAACAGCTGCGCCAGCGTGGTGGCGTCGACGGCGTCGGTCTTCACCCTGGCCGCGGCGATCGCCCGGGTGCGGAGCGGGTGCGCGAGATGCAGCTCATAGCCGGCGTCCTCGAGCAGATCCGCCAGCCACTCCCAGCCATAGGTCGCTTCCAGCGCCACGTGCGTGCCCTCCGGGTCGCCCAGCAGCTCGAGAAACGCCTCGGGATCGTTGGTGATCCGCCGCCGCAGCGACACCTCCCCCTCCTGGCTGATCGCGGTCACGAACGAGCGCCGGCGGTGCAGGTCGATGCCGACCCACCGCGTACCGTTATCCACGGTCGGTCCTCCTCTCGAATTGTCCGGCCGCGCGGCCCAATTCCGCGCGGTCACAAGACTGCGATTTCGGGACCGAGGGCCGACCCCCTGCCCTGAGCACGAACGCCCGGACCGCCGAAGCCCACCGGGCCCTTCATGACATCAAGGCCACCAGCAGCCTGGGCCGCCGGGGGCCACGCATTTGGTTGGGCAGTGGCTTCGGCGCGCGGCGGCGCAGTCTGAGCTCGATCTGGTTGGGGCGACGAATCGCGGCCGCTATTTGCGCATGGGCTGCCGGCCGCTGGTTGTCGGCGGCGCCAGAGGACGGTAAGGTTGTGGGTGGGCGCGGGTGACTGACGTAGCGAAGCGCAGACGTCAGGAGCTTTAAGTCTGCCGCGTGGCTTTGCCCTTCGAGGGCCTAATTGATGCGCGCTCCGCGCGTACCTCGCCCAGCAAGCGCGCGCCGCCGCCCGCCGGCTCCGACACCTCGACGACGGTGAGCTGCACGAGCTGTTCGACGACCTGTTCGAGCTCCCCGAGCTCGACCTCGCGCTGACGATCACCCTGCCGCAGCTGCTCACC
>JAFAZZ010000250.1 GCA_019239375.1 Solirubrobacterales bacterium
TCGGTTTCACCTACGTCGTGCTGGTGATGCTCGTCGACGCCGGCATGATGAAGGTGCTCGCCCAGGCGATCGCGATCATGGCCGGCACGCCGCTGTCGTTCATCGGGCAGAAGCTTTGGAGCTTCCGGGCCTAGTCGCCGGGTCTCCAGTGCCACGGGTCATAACCCCACACCCGCCGGCGCCGCGGGCTCGAGTGTGCGGTTATGACGCACATACGTGTCGGAATCTGCATTCGGCGCGGCGGAGGTGCCGAATGTGCACTTATGACCCAAGCCGGACCCCGCGCCGGCCTGTTTACGGATCAAGCCGGACGAGGCGCCGGCCGGTCGTTTCGTGCCGCTGAACGTACGTCCAGCAGCGCTCCTCGCGCCGTTCCTCCTGGCGGCGCTCCTCCTCGCGCTTGGTCTGCCGGGGCCGGCCGGCGCGGCAACCGCTGCGACCACCACCGCGACGGCCACCACGACCACCACCGCGACGGCCACCACAACCACCACCATGACGGCGCCGGCGGATCCCAACGCACCGGTCCTCGTCACCTCCCGGACCACGCCGCCCAAGGGCTACCGGTTGACCGCCGCCCAGGTGGAGCGAATCGCTGCCGCCAGCCTCACCATCCGCGCCGAGCTCCGCCGCCACCCCGAGGCGACGGCCTACGAGTACACCAAAGGGCCGGGACAGTGGCAGGTCAGCTGGTTCTCGGCCAGTCGGCAGCAGGCGGAGCTCGCCCAGGTCTACGTCGACGATGCCACCGGCGCCGTCACTCAGGTGTGGACTGGCTTCCAGGTCGCCTGGACGATGGCCCGCGGCTATCCGGGCGCGTTTGGCCGCCGCGTCAACGCGTGGTACGTCTGGGTGCCCCTCTGCCTGTTGTTCATCGCCCCATTCCTGCCCTGGCGGCGCACCCGCGTGCGTGCCGACGGGCGGCGCGGGCGGGCCTGGTCGCTACTCCACCTCGACCTGCTGGCGCTCCTCGGCCTGTCGATCTCTCTCGCGTTCTTCAACCACGGGACGATCGGACTCTCGACGCCGCTCATGTACCCGTTCATGCTCTACCTGCTGGTGCGCATGCTGCTGCTCGGCTTCGGCCGCGGCCGGCCCCGGGAGCCCTTGCGCCTCTCGTGGTCGCCGGCCTGGCTAGCCATCCTCACGATCTTCCTGGTCGGCTTCCGCATCGGGCTGAATGTCGCCAACTCCAACGTGATCGACGTCGGCTATTCCGGCGTGATCGGGGCCGACAAGCTGCTGCACGGCAGGCCGCTCTATGGCGGCTGGCCGAAGGACAACGCCAGCGGCGATACCTACGGCCCGGTCACCTATTACGCCTATGTACCGTTCCGGGCCATCTTCGGCTGGAGCGGTCATTGGGATGACCTGCCCGCCGCGCACGCCGCGGCGATTGTGTTCGACCTCCTCACGTTGTTCGGGCTCTACTGGCTCGGCCGGCGGGTCCGCGGCCCGACCCTCGGCGTGGTGCTGGCGTATGCCTGGGCGGCGTACCCGTTCACCCTGTGGACGCTCAGCTCGAACACCAACGACTCGCTGGTGGCGCTGCTCCTGGTGGTCGCCCTGCTTGTGATCGGTTCGGCGCCGGCGCGGGGCGTGGTCGGCGCGCTCGCCGGCCTGACCAAGTTCGCGCCACTGGCGCTCGGGCCGCTGCTCCTGCGCGGCGTTGATCCACCACCCCGGCGGCGGGCCGTCATCCTGTACGTGTTCGCCTATGCGGCCACCGTGCTGGTGGCGATGCTGCCCGTGCTGCTACACGACAACCTGACCGCGTTCTGGCGTGACACGATCGACTACCAGGCGGGCCGCAGCTCCCCGTTCTCGATCTGGGGCCTGTGGGGCGGCCTGGCGATCGAGCAGCACCTGGTCCAGGGCGCCACCGTGGCGCTCGCTCTCGCCGTGATATTCGTGCCGCGCCGGCGCGGGCTGGTCGAGGTCGCTGCGCTCGGCGCCGCCATCCTGATCGCTCTCCAGCTCGGTGCCGGCTACTGGCTCTACTCCTACATCGTGTGGTTCTTCCCGCTGGTGGCGGTGGCGCTGTTCGGCAGCTTCCCCTCCGAGCTGGGGCGGGCGGTGGCGGCAGTCCTCGGCGAGCAGCCGGCCGAAGCCGCGCCGGTGGCGGTCGCCGGCGCCCCGTAGGACGAACCACGCGCCACATTTTGTTCGCAATCGAGGATGTGGCCCGTCAGGTAAACCGAAAGGCGATTGCGGCGCTGAGTCGTCGTGCTGGCCCCCATCACTGGCCGGCGTGCGGGAGCGTCCATGCGCGGCCGGCCCGGCCGGCGGCGGCCGGCGCGACCAGGCCTGAGCGGCGCTGCCGGCGCGATCGGCACGAGGCCGGGACGGGCGATGGCCCGACCGACCACGATCCGAGGACCGCGATCGCCGCTAAGTGCACAATCGCGATATCGGCGAGGAGCGGGATCGGACTTTGACGCCACTGTCGCGTCGAACCCCACACCCGCGCGCGGCGCAGGGGCGAGTGCGGGGTTATCGGCGCTCCGTGCCGGCACTGGGCGATCGGGCGCCGAGCACAGAGCCTGATCCGGTCGAGCCGGGCGCCAGCCCGCTGCGAGCGCCGCCCCTGCGGGCGCCGCCCCCGGCGAGCGCCGCCCCTGTGGGCGCGGCCCCGAGCGATCGGAACGCCGAGACGTCACCCATGCGCCGGCACCGCTGCCAGTGGCGCGCGATGTACCCTCAGACCACGCCCGGCGCCGGCTCCAGCACCTGCTCAATTGCCGTGGCCCGCATCGGCTCGGCCGCCCGGATCACCACCCCGTTCAGCCACGGGTCCTCGCTCGAGGTCTCGAACCGGATTGGCATCTGGGTCGCCATCGCCGTCACCGCCTGATCGCGGTTCACACCGATCACTCCCCCGCGCGGGCCGGTCATGCCGACGTCGCTGATGTAGGCCGTCCCGCCGGGCAGCACGCGGGCATCGGCGGTGGGTACGTGCGTGTGGGTGCCGACCACGGCGGTAACCCGGCCGTCGAGATGCCAGCCCATCGCCACCTTCTCGCTGGTCGCCTCGGCGTGCATGTCGACCAGCACTTGGTCCGCCCTGCCGGCGAGCGCGCGGAGCGCCGCATCGGCCTCGGGAAACACGGCCCGTCCCGCCTTCATGAACAGGTTGCCCGACAGGGAGATCACGCCCAGCCGGCCGCCTCGCGCGTCGCGCACCACGCACGAGCCGTGCCCGGGCTGGCTGGCCAGGAAGTTGGCCGGCCGCAGGATCCGGTCCTCGTCGTCCAGGTAGGCATAGATCTCGCGATGTCGGTAGGTGTGATTGCCAAGGGTGATCACGTCGACTCCGGCCGCAAGCATCTCGCGCGCGATCTTCGGAGTGATCCCGACGCCGCCGGCGGCGTTCTCGCCGTTGACGACCACGAAGTCGGGCGCGTAGCGCTCGCGTAAGCCAGGCAGCAGCGCGAGCAGCGTCCGCTTGCCGATTCCGCCGACGACGTCGCCGACGAACAGGATGGAGACGGGTTCACTCATGTCCTTCAGGTGCTCATACTTCCATTTGCATGGCTTTTAGGTTCTCTAGGCGGCCGGGCGGGGCCGAGCCGCCCGAGCCCGGTGCCCGCGACGAGCCGCTCGAACCCAACGGCGACGCGGCGCTCCACTCCGCCCGCGACGAGCCGCTCGAACCGAGCGGCGGCGAAACGCTTGACTCCGGCGCCGGCGAGCGACCGACCGGCCCCCGCAGCACGAAGCCATCGAGCGGCGCGCCGCTGACCCAGGCCGGGGTTCCGATGGGGCCCGTCGTCGTCCCGCGCTGGGTCCAGCTCGTGATCCTTCCGCTCGCCCTGCTCGCGCTGTGGGCCCTCGCGCGCGCAGCCGGGACCGTGGTCCTGATCCTCCTCGCCGCGAGCACGATCGCCCTGATCCTCAACCCGCTGGTCAGAATGCTGGTCCGGCGGGGGATCCCGCGGGGCCTGGCGATCTTCCTCCTCTACGTCGCCGTGTTCGCGTTCGTCGGCGGCCTCGGTGTGGTGCTGGCGAATCCCGTCAGCACGCAGGTCAGCCACTTGGAGCGCGACGTCCCGCACTTCATCGACACGGCCAACCGCGACCTGGCCACCCTGCAGCGTTGGCTCGACCGGCGCGGGATCCACGTGCAGATCCAGCAGCAGGGGCAGACAGCGCTCCAAACGCTCCAGCACAACATCCTCAAGCGCTCGAGCGCCATCGTCACCTTCTCGCGTGACCTGCTCACGCAGATCGTCACCACCTCGTTCGACCTCGTTCTCACCTTCGTCCTGTCGATCTACCTGCTGGTCTACGGCGACGAGATCGGCCGGCTCGTGCGGCGGATCATGCCGCCCGGCGACGACACACCGGAGGACGACTATCCGCTGCTCATCCAGCGCGCCGTGTTCGGCTACGTGCGCGGGCAGTTCCTGTTCAGCTTGATCATGGGCGCCAGCGCGACCGTGGCGCTGTGGATCTTCGGAGCGATCGGCATCTTCCCCGACGGCGAGCGCTACGCGATCTTCTTCGGGGCCTTCTACGGCCTGATGGAGTTCATCCCCTACATCGGGCCGATCATCGGACCCCTGCCGGCGGTGCTCGTCGCGCTGTTCGTCAACCCGATCAGCGCCGTGTGGGTGATCCTCCTGTTTGTGGGGCTGCAGCAGCTCGAGGGCCACGTCGTCGCGCCCCAGGTGTTCCGGATCTCGCTGCGCATCAACCCTATCCTGGTCATCCTCGCGCTGCTCATCGGCTACCAGCTCTACGGGATCGTAGGCGCCCTGCTAGCGCTACCGGTGTCCGCGGTGATCCGTCAGACCGTGCTGTACCTGCAGCGCCATCTGGTTCTGGAACCGTGGGGTACGCTCGGGTCGGGGGTGATCTCGCGCGCCGGCGGCGAGCGATGCGCGGAATGCGGCGCCTCGGCGGCTCCGCAGGACGCCTACTGCCGCTCGTGCGGCGCGTCGCTCGAGCCGCGGGTGCGGACGCCCCGATAGTGGGTACCGAAGGGGCATGAGCCCTTCCGACCCCGTTCAGGACCCCGAGCTCGAGCGGCAGGGCAGGCGCATGATCGGCCCGGGCCTGCGGCTTCTCGCAGTCAGCGCCGTGCTGGCCATCGCAGGGATCGTGCTGATCCTGATCGGTCACGGCTGGTCGGTCGGTGTCGGTATCGCCGTCCTGCTGCTGGCCAGCGTCCCGGCGACCATCGGCTTCGGCCTGCTGACCGGCGGCGCGATTGCCCGCTGGGCGGCGCGCCACAAATTGTTCGCGTAACACCCCACCACTCTTCGCGTAACCCCCCACAACTGTTCGCGTAACACACCGCAAACCGTTCACGTAAATCCACGCGGGGCGCGCGCTAGCCTGGGGCGCGCCTTGTCCATCGGCACGCAAACCGCGCAGCGGACGGTCACGGTGGCGGCCCGCGGGCTCACCAGGCGCTTCGGCGCAAGGACAGCCCTCAAACGGATCGGCTTCGAGCTATATCCCGGCGAGGTGGTGGCGATCATCGGGCCCAACGGGGCGGGCAAGACGACGCTGCTGTCAATCCTCGCCGGCGTTCTCGACCCTAGTGAGGGCGAGGTCATCCGCGCCCCCGAGAAGCGCTTCGGCTGGGTGCCGCAGGAGCCCGCCCTCTACTCCAGGCTGTCGGTGGCCGAGAACCTCCGACTCTTCGCGCGCCTCGAGCGCGTGGCCGATCCAGAAAAGGCCGTAGCCGACATGCTTGCCCAGATCGGCCTGGAAGACCGCGGCAGCGAGGAGGTCGCCCGGCTCTCAGGCGGCAACCAGCAACGCGTGAACATCGCTATCGGGCTGCTTTCCGAGCCGCCGGCGCTTCTCCTCGACGAGCCCTCGGCCGCGCTCGACCCGCGCCAGCGCGAGCGCCTGTGGGAGTTCGTCGGCGGCCTCGCCGGCCGGGGCACGACGATCGTCTTCTCCACCCACAACGTGGCCGAGGCCGACCGTTACGCCAATCGGATCCTGGTCCTGGGGGACGGCGAGCTGCTGTTCACCGGCACGCCCGCTGAGCTCGATCGCGCCGTGCACGGCGAGGACACCCCGCTCGACGTGGACAGGCCGGCGCTTGCCGGCGATTTTGAGAGCGCCTTCGTCCGCTTCCTGCATCAGCGCGGCCACTGAGCACGAGTGCGCTGGCTGCTCGTCAAGGACCTCCAAATCCTCAGGCGCTCGCCCCTGCTCGTCGGGCTACTGGTCGTGTACCCGGTCGTGATCGCGTTGATGATCGGGTTCGCGCTTTCCAGCCCGCCCGGCAAGCCAACGGTGGCCCTCTACGACGCAGTGCGGACGGGACAGGGCGCAGTTGGTATCGGCAACCAGCGGATCAACGTCTCGCAGTACGCCAGCCAGCTGTTCCAGTCGATCAAGCCGCTACGGGTGAATTCCCGTGCCGAGGCCATCAAGAAGGTCCAGGACGGCCAGGCACAGGCGGCGCTGATCGTCCCGGCCGACATCGTCAGTCAGATCAACAACCTGATCACCCAGGGCGTCGGCAATCCCACAGTGGAGCTGATCCTCAACTCGCGCGATCCGCTTGAGCGTCAGTTCGCCCAGCAGGCGATCACCGCGCGCGCCAACCAGGTCGAGCAGGGGGTCTCCAAGCAGGTGCTGCGGGTCGCCATCAACGACCTCCAGCAGGTACTGAACGGAGGAAAGTTCCAGTTCCTAGGCCAATCGGTCCCCTTGCTCGGGCTCCGCGACGCCCGCGCCATCGTCCAGGGCACGATCGCGACCCTGCCGGCCAACTCGCCGCTGCGGCCCGCGCTCAAACAGGTCGTCGACTTTGCCGACCTCGCCATCGGTGGCCTCGGTTTCGCGTCGCCCGTCCTGAGCTCGATCGGCTCGCCTTTGACAATCAAGCAGACCGAGCTGGCGGGGAAGACGACACCAACTGCCTCCTATGCCGCCGCGATCGCGGTGATCGTGTCGTTGATGTTCGTGGGCGTGTTGCTGGCCGCGGGTCTGCTCGCGCTGGAGCGATCCGAGCACGCGTACGCCCGCCTCGTGCGTGGTTTGATCAAGCCCGAGGGACTCTTGTCCGAGAAGGTGCTCCTCGCCGGCGGCGCGGCCACCGCCGTGACCCTCCTGATGTCCGCCTTCGTCTCGCTGTTCGTGCATCTGGAGTGGGTGCGCTTCCCCTTGTGGGTGGCGGCGCTGGCAATGGGCGGCCTCGCGTTCGGCGCGCTGGGCATCGCCATCGGCGGCCTGGCGCGCGACGTGAGCGTCGCCTCGCTGATGGCCTTTGTGGTCTCGCTGCCGATCGCCTTCGTCGCGCTTGTTCCGGGCGATGCCGTCTCGGGCACGCTCAAGTCGATCCTCGACGGGGTTGCGTTCGTGTTCCCGTTCAGGGCCGCACTGCAGGCGGCGGCCAACGCATTCAGCGGCGCCGCGCCCGGGATCGGTTGGCCACTCGTTCACCTGGCCGTGCTGACGCTGGTGTTCGGGGCGCTGGCGCGCTTGGCCCTGCGCCGCTTTGCCTAAGCAGGACGCCGATCGGCGGTGCTCAGCTCAGCAGGAACCGGGCCGCGAGCGTCGCTCAGCGTCCGCCAACCGTGCGGCGGAACAGCACCAGGCAGACCACAGCCACGATCAGCGCGATCACCGGGATCGTCCCGCTGATCGCGCCGATGATCGACAGCACCAGCGAGACCACGAAGACCGCGCCGGCCACCCCGCCAGTGACTACCAGCCGGTACGCCCGCTGCTCGCGCACGCGCCGCGGCGTGTAATTGCCTCGCTTCTCGATATCGGCCACACGAGGAGCGTACAGGTCGAACCCGTAGCCTGTTAGGTCAAACGGCCCAACGCCGCCACATTCTCTTCTACGAGTATCTAGGGGACATCGTGGAGCCGCGGCCGCCGCGCCCATCGGCGCGGGTATCCTCAATCGCGATGCCGTTTCCGCAGACTCGCCTACGCCGCCTGCGTGCCACCGGCGCCCTTCGCGGCCTCGTCCGCGAGACGAACCTGAGCCCGAGCGATTTCGTCTACCCGATGTTCGTGGCCCACGGCCTCGACCGCCGCGAGCCGATCGAGGCGATGCCGGCGATCGATCGGCTGTCGATTGCGCACGCGGTGGACGAAGCGAAAGAGGCGGCGGAGCTCGGGATCCCGGCCGTCCTGCTCTTCGGCTTGCCCGCAACCAAGGACGAGGAAGGATCGGGCGCATGGGACGACGAGGGGATCGTGCAACTCGCCACCCGCGCGATCAAGGAGGCGCATCCGGAACTGATCGTGATCACCGATCTGTGCCTGTGCGAATACACCAGCCATGGCCACTGCGGCGTGATCCGCTCGGACGGCAGCGTGGACAACGACGCCACACTTGACCTCCTCGCCCGGACCGCCGTTTCCCAGGCCCGCGCCGGCGCCGACATCGTCGCTCCCAGCGACATGATGGACGGCCGCGTCGGGGCACTGCGCCGGGCGCTCGACGACGATGGCCTCCTCGACACCCCGATCCTCGCCTACTCGGCCAAGTTCGCTTCGGCCTTCTACGGGCCGTTCCGAGAGGCCGCTGACTCCGCGCCGGCATTCGGCGACCGACGCGGCTACCAGATGGACCCCGGCAACGGCGACGAGGCCGTCCGCGAAACCCGGCTCGACGTTGGGGAGGGAGCCGACATCGTGATGGTCAAGCCCGCGCTGCCATACCTCGACCTCATCCACCGGATCAAGACCGATACGCAGATGCCGCTCGCCGCATACAACGTGAGCGGCGAGTACGCGATGGTCAAGGCCGCGGTCGCCGCCGGCTATCTCGACGAGCGCGCCGCCGTGCTCGAGGCGCTGACCTGCATACGCCGCGCCGGCGCCGACATCGTCATCACCTACCACGCCAAGGAGGCCGCGCAATGGCTTCGGTGAGTTCGGAGAAGGCCTCCGCGGGCTTCGGTCCCAAGCTACGCGCCCGCAAGCATGGCGCGGCCGCCCCCCTGGACGACCTCGACAAGCGACTGCTCAACCTGATGCAGGGCAACTTCCCGATCGCGCCGCGGCCCTACCAGCACGTCGCCGCCGGTGCGGGCATCTCCGAACAAGAGACGATCGCCCGAATACAGAACCTCCTCGACGAGCGCATCATCCGCCAGGTCACCCCGATCTTCGACACCCGCGCGCTCGGCTACTCGTCAATGCTGGTCGCCGCCAAGGTGGACCCCCAGAACCCGTGGCGGGCGGCAAACATCATCAACGCGCATCCGGGCGTGTCCCACAACTACCTGCGCAACCACGAGTTCAACATCTGGTTCACGATCGCCACCGAGCCCGGCTCACCACTCGGGCTCGATGGGACCCTCGAGGTGCTGGCGCGCGAGGCAGGTGCCGAGTCGGTTCGCCAGCTGCCCACGCTCAAGCTGTTCAAGATCCGCATGGATCTCGAGATGGAGGGCGGCACTGAGGCGCTGGCCAAGGCTGTCGAGGCGCAGCCGCCGGCCGAGACCGAGCCGCAGCCCTACGACGAATTCGACGCTGCGGTGATCCGGGCCACACAAGGTGACATGCCGATCATGCCCGAGCCGTACGGTCCAGCGGCCGAAACGCTCGGCATCCCGCAACAGGAGCTTCTGGCCCACCTCGAGCAAATGCAGGAGCGCCGTCTGCTGCGCCGCGTGGCGGCCATCCTCTACCACCGCCGCGCCGGCTTCAGCGCCAACGGCATGGGCGTGTGGAAGGTGCCCGACGCGCGGATCCTGGAGCTCGGCCCGCGGATGGCGGCCTTCCGAGGGATCTCGCACTGCTATCAGCGCCCCACCTACGCCGACTGGCCTTACTCGATCTTCACCATGGCCCACGGCCGCTCCAAAGAGGAGTGCGACGCCATCCTCGACTCGATCGCGAGCGAGACCGGCATCACCGAGCGCTCCACGCTGTACTCCTCTACCGAGTTCAAGAAGATCCGGCTCCTGTACTTCACCGACGAGCACCGCGTGTGGGAACGCGAGCACGCGGGCGTGTGACCGGCGGCGAGCCGACCACCATCGCGCTGCACACCTCGCGCTCCGCAGAGCTCTACGGCTCGGCGCTCCGCCTTCTACCCGGGGGGGTCAACTCGCCGGTCCGGGCGATGCGCGCGATCGGCCGCGACCCGATCTTCATCGCGTCCGGGCGCGGCGCGATCATCACCGACGCCGACGGCAACGGCTACATCGACTGGGTGAGCTCGTGGGGACCGCTGATCTTCGGCCATGCGCATCCCGCGGTCGTCGCGGCGGTCACCGAAGCGGCGCAGCGAGGGACTACGTTCGGCGCTCCGACCGAGGCCGAAGTCATGCTGGCGGCCGAGGTTGCACAGCGGCTGCCGTCAGTCGAGATGATCCGGATGACCTCCTCGGGCACCGAGGCCACGATGAGCGCGGTCCGCCTGGCCCGCGCCGTCACCGGGCGCGAGAAGATCCTCAAGTTCGCCGGCGCCTACCACGGACACGTCGACGGGCTGCTCGCGGAGGCGGGCTCGGGTCTGGCCACCCAGGGAATCCCGGCCAGCCCCGGGGTGCCGGCCAACACCACTAGCGCGACGGTGATCGTCGCCTGGAACGACCCGCAGGCCGTGAAGGCCGCCACCGAGCGCCACGACCTGGCGGCCATCCTGCTCGAGCCGGTGCCGGCCAACATGGGCGTGGTCCCGCCCGAGCCCGGCTTCCTGGACTTGCTGCGACGGGAAGCCGACGAGCACCACGCGCTGCTGATCTTCGACGAGGTGATCAGCGGGTTCCGGGTCGCCCGCGGGGGCGCCCAGGAGCTCTACGGGATCCTTCCCGATCTCACGATCATGGGGAAGATCGTGGGCGGCGGCCTGCCGGCGGCCGCATACGGCGGACCGCGCGAACTGATGGAGCGGATCGCCCCGTCTGGCGACGTCTATCAGGCCGGTACCCTGTCCGGGAATCCGCTCGCTGTCGCGGCGGCGCTCGCCACGCTGGAGCGCCTGAGCGATGACGCCTACGCGCGGCTCGCGGCGACCACGCAGCAGCTCGCCGCCGGCCTGCGCGATGCCGCGGCCGCGGCTGGCCGCTCGGTCCAGGTCCAGAGCGTCCCGGGTCTGCTCACCGTGTACTTCTCCGAGCGGCCGGTGCTCGACTACGAGGCCGCGAAGTCGTGCGACAGCGAAGCCTACGGCGCCTGGTGTCGCGCCCTGCTCATACGTGGGGTCTATCCGCCTGCCTCGCAGTTCGAGGCGTGGTTCCCTTCGCTTGCCCACACCGAGGCCCACATCGACCGGACACTCGAAGCGGCCAGCGAGGCCTTCGCGGAGCTCGAGGCGAGATGAGAACCGCCCGAGACGGCGCCGATGCGCTTCGCGAGGCGCTGCGCGCCGAGGGCGGAACGGTGGCCCGCGCACTCGATGACCCGTTCCCGCCAACCGAAGATATGGATCTCCCTGGGCCAGCGCAGCTGGCCGCCGCCGGCCCCCGCACCCGCGACCAGGAGCGCGAGTACGAGCTGCTCCTCGAGATGATCCTCGAGGGCTACCGGCTCCACTACGACGAGCCCCTGGTAGTCCGCCCCCGCGACCGCGACCTCGCCCTGCTCCTGGGGGATCAGCTCTACGCCCTCGGACTCGCTCGGCTGGCCGCCCTCGGCGACCTCGACGCCGTGGCCGAGCTTGCCGACGTGATCTCGCTCACCGCCCAGGCGCACAGCGCCGCCGATCCAGATCTCGCCGACGCCGTGTGGGAGGCGGGCGCTGTGTCGATCGGCTGGGGGGCGAGCGATGATCACCGCCGGGCCAAGGAGCGTGCGCGGGCGCTTGACCCGGAGGCCCCGCGGGCGCTCCGGGCCGCCGCCGGCGCCCGGCGAGCTGGCTATTAGTGTGACGTCGGCGGCAAACCTCAAGCTCACCTAAAAGCCCCTGCTTGTGAGGTTCGTCTCGAGGTTGTTAGGCGTCTGCGTACCAGCCTTCGCGGCGATGCCGCTTTTGACGCCGTGGCGGTACGCTGTAAAGGTCTAACCGTGCCCAACCGTCACCGGCAAACGAAGTCGAAGTACACGGCCGACCGCAACATTCCCGGCTCGTTCGAAGGCGAGACGATCACGCGGCGGCGGCTCATCAACCTGGGCGCCAACGGTGCCGGCGCCGTGGCCGTCGCGGCCTTCACGCTCCCGGCGCTCGGGTTTGCCATCGCGCCGATCTTCAAGCGTCAGGCATGGGAATGGCAGCCGATCGGACACCCGGCCGACTTCAACCAGACCACCTACGCAACCAAGGTGATCAACATCACGCCGGGCATCGGCGAGGCCGGCAACACGATCGCCTACGTCAGGGCGCGCGATCCGTCGATCGACAAAGAGACCGAGGACCAGTACAACCATTGGGTGGCGCTCTCCTCGCGCTGCATGCACCTCGGCTGCCCGGTGCGCTACGTGTCCGCAGCCCAGCGCTTCATCTGCCCCTGCCACGGCGGCGTGTACGACTTCCGCGGGATGGTCGCCGGTGGCCCGCCGGTCCGCCCGCTCGACCGCTTCTACACGCGCCTGAACCAGTCCACCGGATTCGTCGAGGTCGGGCCCCGGTTCTCGGTCAACAACGAGTTGCAGCGCTTCTCGCCGCGCTTCCCGGGCGAGCCGATCGACGGGATCGGCCAGTATCTCTACCCAGCCCAATTCGACACCGCACCCAAGCCCTAGAACATGCCTCGCATACCCGCCCCCCCGCTGCCCAAGGCCCTCCAGCCCCGACCCAAGCGGCCGGGACAGGACGCCGACACCGGCGCGCTCACCCCGGTCGAAGCCGGG
>JAFAZZ010000266.1 GCA_019239375.1 Solirubrobacterales bacterium
GTGGGAGGCGGGAGTGAGCGACGGAATCGCCGCCGGCAACATGCTGATGTTCGGTCACGGCTTCTCGGTTCATTACGGAGAGGTAGTGCCGCCTCCGGAGATAGACGTCACGCTGGTGGCGCCGAAGGGACCCGGTCATCTCGTGCGCCGGCAGTACCTGGAGGGATCCGGCGTGCCGGCGCTGGTCGCGGTCGATCAGGACGCCAGCGGGAACGCGCTCGCGCTGGCCCTGGCGTACGCCAAAGGAATCGGGTGCACGCGCGGCGGCGTGATCGAGACGACGTTCAAGGACGAGACGGAGACCGACCTGTTCGGTGAGCAGGCGGTCCTGTGCGGGGGGGTCACCGAGCTGGTGCGCGCCGGCTACGAGACCCTGGTCGGTGCCGGCTACGACCCGCGCCTGGCTTACTTCGAGTGCCTGCACGAGCTCAAGCTGATCGTCGATCTGATGTACGAGAAGGGCATCGCTGGTATGCGCTACTCGATCTCCAACACCGCGGAGTACGGCGATATGACGCGCGGCAAGCGCGTGATCGGCGAACCCTCGCGCGAGGCGATGAAGCAGCTGCTGTCCGACATCCAGTCGGGCGACTTCGCGCGCGAGTGGATCGCCGAGAACCGCGCCGGCCAGGAGAGCTTCAAGCGCATGCGTGAGGAGCAGGCGGGCCACCAGGTCGAGGTGGTGGGCCGCGAGCTCCGCGCGAGCATGGACTGGATCGACACCGAGTTCGCCGAATAGGAGCTGCACTCTGCGCCCGGACGCACGGTGGCGAGTGCGTCCGGTGCGCATGAGCGCTCCTAGCCAAGGGAGTTCGTTACCTTGAGGTGGGTCCCATGAGCCAGACCGCGACGCTTCTCCACATCCCAGAGTCGTTGAAGCCCGCGGATGGGCGGTTCGGATCAGGCCCCTCGCGCGTCAGACCCGAGCAGCTGGCGCGTCTGGCCGCGGAAGGCGCGACGATCATGGGGACCTCCCACCGGCAGGCGCCGGTCCGGCGCGTGGTGGCGCAGGTCCGAGCCGGGCTGCGCGAGCTGTTCGCGCTGCCCGATGGCTACGAGGTGGGGCTCGGCAACGGCGGCACCACCGCGTTCTGGGATGCGGCGGCGGCGGGCCTGGTGCGTGCGCGCGCGTTGCACCTCTCCTACGGCGAGTTCTCGTCCAAGTTCGCGGCGTGCACCCGCGGTGCACCATTTCTGGCCGATCCGATCGTCGTCGAGGCGGATCCCGGCGAGGCGCCCGAGCCGCGGGCGGCTCCCGACGTGGATGTGCTCGCCTGGGCGCACAACGAGACCTCCACGGGCGTCATGGTGCCCGTTTCGCGGCCCACCGGAGCGAACGGATCCCTGGTGCTGATCGACGGCACCTCCGGGGCAGGTGGGCTGCCGGTCGACGTGAGCCAGGCCGACGTGTACTACTTCGCGCCCCAGAAGGGGTTCGCGTCCGATGGAGGGCTGTGGCTGGCGCTGTTCAGTCCGGCGGCGCTCGGGCGCGTGGCCGAGATCGCCGGCGGCTCGGCTCGCGCCGACTCGGCTCCCGTCCAGGCCCGCTGGATCCCGGAGTCCCTGTCGCTGAGGGTTGCGCTCGAGAACTCGGTCAAGGAGCAGACCTACAACACGCCGGCGATCGCCACGCTGCTGATGCTCGCCGATCAGCTCGAGTGGATGATCGACCGCGGCGGGCTGGACGCGATGGTGGCCCGTACCACCCGATCGTCCGAGCATCTCTACAGCTGGGCGTCGCAACACGAGCACGCCGAGCCGTTTGTGCGCGATCCGGCGAAGCGCTCGCTGGTGGTCGGCACGATCGACTTCGACTCCCCGGTCGACGCCGCCGACCTGTCGGCCACGCTGCGGGCCAACGGGATCGTCGACGTCGAGCCGTACCGCAAGCTCGCCCGCAACCAGCTGCGGATCGCGATGTACCCGGCCACCGATCCGGGCGACGTCGAGGCGCTCACCGCATGCATCGACTGGGTCCTGGAGCGCAGGCTGTGAGCGCCACCGAATCGGTCTCGGCGGACGCGCAGGTGGACGGGTTCCGTCCGCGGGTGCTGGTGGCCGAGAAGATCGGAGACTCGGGAATCGACTTGCTGCGAAGCCACTTCGAGGTCGACCTTGGCGTCGACTGGTCGCGCGAGGTGCTGTCGGATCGCATCGGCGACTACGACGCGATCCTGATTCGCTCGGCTACGAGGCTCGACGCCGAGCTCATCGGCCGCGCCGAGCGGCTGCGGGCGGTGGGGCGGGCCGGGGTGGGCGTGGACAACGTTGACGTGGACGCCGCCACCAAGCGGGGCATCGTGGTGGCCAACGCGCCGCAGTCGAACGTGATCACCGCCGCCGAGCACACCATGGCGCTCCTGCTCGCGCTCGCGCGCAACGTCCCCCAGGCGCACGCCTCGCTCACGAGCGGCAAGTGGGAGCGCTCCAGGTTCTCGGGCGTCGAGCTGTACGAGAAGACACTCGGGATCCTCGGGTTCGGCCGGATCGGCCAGCTCGTGGCCGAGCGTGCCCGGGCCTTCGGAATGCACGTGATCGCCTACGACCCCTACATCTCGGCCGAGCGGCACCGCGAGCTGAGCGTCGAGAAGGCCGATTCGTCGGATGCCCTGTACGCGGTGGCCGATTTCATCACGCTGCATCTGCCGAGCACGCCAGAGACTCGGGGCTGGCTGAACGCCGAAGCGCTGTCGAAGTGCCGGGACGGGGTGCGCATCCTCAACGTGGCGCGCGGCCCATTGGTGGTCGACGAGGATCTGCAAGCCGCCCTCGACTCGGGCAAGGTGGCGGGGGCGGCGCTCGACGTGTTCCGGTCTGAGCCTGCGATCGATCACCCGTTGTTCGCTTACCCGAACGTGATCGTCACGCCGCACCTGGGCGCCTCCACCGCCGAGGCGACCGATCGTGCGGGCTATCAAGCCGCCGAGCAGGTGATCGCCGCGCTGACGGGCGGAGTGGTGACCAGTGCGGTCAACGTGCCGGCCATCCCGGCCGAGGATATGGATGTGCTCGGGCCCTTCGTGTCGCTGTGCCGCGCGCTCGGGCGGATCGCTATCGAGGTGGCGGAGGGCTCCTCGATCGACCTCGTGAGGACCGAGTTCCTCGGCCGGATCGCTCAGCGCGACACTCGCATGCTCTCGATCCAGGTGCTGCTCGGCGTGCTGCGCGGGCACACCGAGGAGGAGGTCAACGAGGTCAACGCGCCGGCGCTGGCTCGCGAGCGCGGGATCGAGCTGGTCGAGATGAAGCGCTCGTCGGTGCGCGACTACTCGGACCTGGTTCGCGTGACGGTCGAGAGTGGAGACGAGGGCGCGCTCGTCGCCGGCACGCTCCTCGGACGGCGCAACCGCGCTCACCTGCTCGAGGTCTGGGGGCAGCGATTCAACATCCAGCTCGAGGACCACGTCACGGTGTTTCGCTACCGTGACATGCCCGGGATGATCGGGCGGGTCGGCACGCACTTCGGCGAGCACGGGATCAACATCGTTTCCGCCGCCGTCGGGCGCCACCCGGACGCGCACGTCGGCGACGGGCTCGAGGCGGTGATGGTGATCACGACGGACGCCGCCGTGCCCCAGGCGGTGATCGATGAGATCGTCGCGCTCGACGGGTTCGAGGCCGGTCGCGCCGTGACGCTCTAAGCGGCGTTGCCGCCCTCGGTCCTGGGATCCCAGGCTCACGGTCCGCAGGACGATCCTTGGCAAGTTGGTCGGAACTGTTCCGACTTTCATCCCACACGGGTAAGGTGAGGGCGGCGATGAGGGTCGTGGTGGCGCCAGTGAGCACCTTCCCTGACGGGGAGCGGCGGATCGTCGAGGTCGGGGGTCGTTCGATCGGCGTCTTCCGGGTGGGGGAGAGCTTCTACGGGATCCGCAACCGCTGCCCGCATCAGGGAGGGCCGCTGTGCCTGGGACACGTGCTCGGCGACGCGGTGGCCGACGCACCGGGGCAGGCACGGGTGTCGAGCGATCCGCTGCGGATCGCGTGCCCATGGCACGGTTGGGAGTACGACCTCGACAGCGGGCAGTCGTTCATGGGCGGCGCCATGGCCGGAGTTCGGAGCTATGGAGCGCGGATCGAGCCGGGCGGCTCGCTGCTGGACTCGCTGCCGGCGCGGCCCACGGAGCGGGTGCCCGGGCCGTACGTGGCCGAGACGTTCGAGGTGCGGGTCGAGGACGCGTACGTGGTACTGGAGGTGTAGGCGTGTCACATGTTCAAGCGCGGCCGGGTGGGGAGCCTGTCATGCGGCGCAGGGTGGAGCTGGTCGACTGCGACGTGCATGCCCAGGCGACCGAGGCGATGCTGGCGCAGTACCTGAGCGCGCCGGCGCGGCGGCTCCTCGAGCGCTACGGCCGGCGCACTCCGCGCGTTACCGAGTGGTATCCGCGGGCCCGCAACGCCGGCATGCGCCTCGACGCCTGGCCGGGCAAGCCGGGTCACATCTGGGGCAGCGACCCCGAGCTAATGCGGGCACAGCTGCTCGACGAGTTCGGGATCGACTATGCCGTGCTCGAGGTGCTGAGCGGACAGGACTGCTACGACCATCCGGACTTCGCCGCGGAGTGGAACCAGGCGATCAATCAGTGGCAGCTCGAGGAATGGCTCTCCTTCGATCCTCGGCTCAGGGGCACGATCGCCGTGGCGCACGAGTATCCGGCCTTGGCGGTCGCGGAGATCGAGCGGCACGCGGGTGATGAGCGGTTCGTCGCGGTGTTGCTGCCGGCCAGCGCCGCAGAGCAGCTCGGGTCGCCCAAGTACTGGCCGATCTACGAGGCGGCGGCGGCGCACGGACGCCCGGTGGCGTTCCATACCGGCGGCTACGTGGACCATCGCGGCGCCGGCTATCCGTCCTACTACCTCGAGTACCACGTCGGCAACGGCATCGTCATGCAGAGCCAGCTGGCGAGCCTGGTGGCGGGCGGAACGTTCGATGCCGTGCCGGGACTGCGCGTGGTGCTCACCGAGTGCGGCGTCGCGTGGGCGGCGGCCCTGCAGTGGTCGCTCGACGCCGCCTGGGAGTTGATGCGCGACGACCATCCGCGCCTGGAGCGCCGGCCCTCGGAGTACGTCCGCGAGCACGTGTGGTTCACCACCCAGCCGATCGAGGAGCCGGACGATCCGAAACAGCTGGTGTGGGCCATCGAGCAGGCGGGGATCGGGGAACGACTGCTGTTCGCGACCGACTATCCGCACTGGGACTTCGACTCGCCCAAGCAGGCCCTGCCCCGCGCGATGAACGCGTCGCTGCGTCGGGCGATCCTGTGCGAGAACGCGCTCGCGCTCTACGGCCTGGCGCCCGAGCGGGCAGTGGCGTAATGGACGCGATCGACTGCGACGTTCATTGCGCGCCCGAGTCGTATGAAGCGCTGTTTCCCCACCTGAACGAGTACTGGCGCCAGTACATCACGGAGGCGGGTATCCGGGTCAACGGGATGGCGCATGCCTATCCCCGCACCATTGGTGCGCCCGCGCCAGCCAACTACCCAGAGCTGGCTGACCGGGTGCTCAATCGAGGCCACGTCCGGTTCGTGATCCTCAACTGCCTGACCGGCTTCGAGACGCACCGCAACGCCTATTTCGCGGCAGCCGTGGCGTCCGGGCTCAACGACTGGGTGCGGGAGGAGTTCCTCGCGCGTGACGAGCGCCTGCGCGCCAGCATCGTGGTCTCGACAATCTCGCCCGAGGATGCCGTCGCGGAGATCGAGCGCGTGGGGGAGGACCGGCGGTTCGTCCAGGTGCTGCTGCCCGTGCGCAGCGACCTGCCGTGGGGACACAAGAACAACCACGCGGTCTTCGCCGCCGCCCGCGAGCGGGGCCTCCAGGTGGCTCTGCACGCCTGGGGTCGGGCGGGCAGGGCGCCGACGCCGAGCGGCTTCACGACGACCTACGTCGAGGACTACCTAAGCAACCAGCCCATCGCGCAGGCGCAGGTGCTGAGCTTCGTCAGCGAAGGCGTGTTCGACCGCTTCCCCGACCTGCGGGTGCTGCTGATCGAGTGCGGCTTCGCGTGGCTGCCGCCGCTGCTGTGGCGCTTTGACAAGGACTGGAAGGGCGTGTGGCGCGAGGTGCCTTGGCTGGGGCGCCGGCCGTCGGAGTACGTGCGCGAGCACTTCCGCGCGACCACGGCGCCGGCCCACCTCCCGCGCGATCCCGTGCTGCTCGACCAACTGATCGAGATGTTGGACGGCCCCGGCATGCTCGCGTACGCCTCGGACTACCCGCACGAGCACGGCGACGGGTTGCCGGCGCTCCTCGAGCGGCTCAGCGACGAGCAGCGTCGGAGCGTCATGTGGTCGACCGCCGCCGAGCTCTATGGATTGCGGCGAGATCCCGCCCCGTCACGCGGCGCTTAGCCGTCCCGCGCGCTCCGCTCAGGGGGCGGCGCTGCGCTCGGCGGACGCGCCCGACCCGGCGGACGCGCCCGACTCGGCGGACGCGCTCGAGTCGGCGGGCGCGCCTTCGCCCCCGCCCGGTTGCTGCGCGATCCAGTCGTCAATCCGCTCCCACCAGTCATACAGCCAGGCAACCTGCTCATCGGGTGTCACGGGGACCTCGTCGCGGCGCGCGAGCCACATGCGGGTGCGCAGCGTGCGGCCGATCGGCATCTCGCGCCAGAGCTCCCGGGGATAAGCGGCGAGCCCGAGGCCGGTGTGGGCAGAAAAGACGATGTCGGCATCCGGACGCGCCCGGAGGGCAGCGAGCACCCCGACCGGCTGCGGGGGCAGGACGTGGGGCATGCTCTCGGCGCGCTCGGCCGAGCGGCGCTGCCCCTTTCGCCACAGCCGCCGGAGCGCGGAGCGCCGGCGCTCGCCAGTGAAGTTTCCGCCCTCGGGAAACAGCAGCAGTGTCCCGCGCGGGCCGAGGCCGGCCGTGACCTCCGCGATCCGCGCCTCGCATTGCTCGCGGTTGGAGGGGTCGATCATGGCGTGCGGCAGGCGGTGGGCGAACAGGTCGATGCACGGGTCGATGGCGATCGTCTCCTTGAACACCACGCTCGGTCGACGGTCAAACCCCGACAGCAGCTGATCGCCAATGAAGATCGTGTCGCCGGGTCCCGCGTGCCGGCTGAGCACGATCAGAGGCGCGTTGGCCTCGAGCGCCCGCACGGCCTCCGGCGAGGCCTCCGAGACCACGTCGATCTCGAGCGAGCGGCGCCCCGCGGCCGCCAGGCCGGCCGCGTACCAGCGCAGCAGCCGCCAGTGCAGCCGCTGCGGTCGCGGCGCGCCGATCATCCGGCCCGCCCCGGTGACGATCCACAGGGCGCCGCACGCGACCAGTGCGCCGAGCTCGTGCGCGAAGTAGGCCAGGATCAGCCGGGCGGCGATCATCGGCTGGCGGCGGCCGGTCAAAGCGCCCACCACAGCAGCCAGCCCGAGCAGCAGGGGGGAAAGGACCACGCACGTCGCGGACACGACCAGCCAAGCGGTGACGGTGATGGGCCGGCGGATCGAGACGGGCGGCATCAGCTCTGGGTCAGGTAGCGCCGCGACGCCTCGTAGGCCGAGTCGATCTGCCGCTGGACCGTGCGGACGATCCGTCCGACCCGCAACTGCGCCGGCAGGTCGTTGTAGGCCGGCGCCGCCGATCCGCCGGTCGGGAGTACGTGAAGCTCGACGTCGTCCGGGAGCGAGTGGAGGTCATGGGCGAAGCGGTGGCGGCGGGCTACCTCGAAGGCCACCAGCCCCACTTCCCACGGCCGGCGGGGTGGACGCAGCGACTGCTCGAGTCGTCCCACCTGGAGGACGTAGATCTTGCGCGCGCCGAGCGTCACCGCGCGGCTGACCGGGATCGAATTGACGATTCCTCCGTCGATGAAGTGCTCGCCGTCGATCGGCACGGGCGGGAGGATCCCCGGCACCGCGCACGAGGCGAGCACCACGTCGACCAGCGGCCCGCGATCGAACCAGTGCTCTGCGGCGCGCTCGATGGACGCCGCCACGCACTGAAACGGCACCTGGAGATCCTCGACGCGCGTTACCGGAAGCAGCGACAAGAGCCGCTGGCGCATTTCGCTCAGCGATTCCAGGTGCGTCCCGCTGCGCGCCAGTGTGCTCACCCGTCGCAGCGCCGCGCCCGCCGAGCGCTCGGACCAGTTGGACTGCCGCCACAGCTCGCTCAGGCGCTCGACCCCGGCGAGCGTCGGATCCGCGGCGAAGAACGCCCCGTTGACCGCGCCGACCGAGGTGCCGAGGACCACGTCCGGCCTGACCCCTCGTTCGGCCAATGCGCGCAGCATCCCGACCTCGTGCGCCCCGAGGACACCGCCGCCGCCGAGGACGAACGCGAGCGCGTAGGGGGGCTTCCGGGGCGTCACGTTCAGAACAGCGCCGTCTGGCGTTCCTCAAGGAGAGGCGCCAGGCACTCGGGTCCGTCGTAGCGGGCGTCGTTGACCGCGGGTCCCACCGGACGCAGCGCGACCTCGCGCGGGCCGAGGCCGACCAGGAGCTCGCGCAGCCGTTCCGCTGAGGGTGACGCGTCGAGCCACGCGGCCTCGGCATCGGGGGCCAGGATCACCGGCATGCGGTCGTGTAGGGGGGCGATCGCCGGGCCGGCGGCGGTGGTGAGGATCGTGCAGGTGCGAAGCCGTTGGCCGTCGTCCCCGTGCCAGATCGACCAGAGCCCGGCGAACGCGAAGGGCGCGCCGTCGGTGCGCGTGATGTGGAAGGCCTGCTTGGGGCCGGCGGCGAGCCGCCGCCATTCGTAGAATCCGTCGGCCACGATCAGGCAGCGGTAGCGCTCGAATGCGCGCCGGAACGCAGGCCGGTCGGCGACCGTCTCGACGCGGGCGTTGATCATCCTGAGCCCGGTGGCGGGCTGCTTAGCCCACGCCGGGACAAGTCCCCAGCGCAGCAGCTCCCCCCGTGGCGTGCCCTCGCGGTCGGTGGTCACCGCGAGCACGTCGTCGCCCGGCGCGACGTTGTAGCGCCGGCGAACCTCGACCACCTCGTCGATCGGGAACCGAGCCCGAACCTGCGCGGGGTCAGGCGCCGCCAGCGTGTAACGCCCACACACGGCCCGGGTCAGGGTGATCGAGACGCGATCTGTTCCGCGCGCTGGGCCTGAGCGCGCTTCTGCCGGCGTCTCCCGACGAAAGCGACGACGCCGAGCACGATCACCACGAGCAAGAGGCCGTAGAAGATGGCCAGCTGGACGGAGATCCCGCCGGCGGCCGAGCCGATCCCGTACACGATCCCGAACCCGAGGGCGAGGACCGCCACGACCAGGACGATGGCAATCAGGATCCCCCTGATCCGCGCCAGGGCGCCGGCGCTGGCCGGAGGGGCGATCAGCCCGAGAAACTGGAGGCTGCGGAGCTGCCGCTTGGTCGGGGCCTCGACGCCGAGCCGCTCGGTGGCGCGCTTGAGGTCGTCGGCGCGGCGCTCGGCCAGGGCGAGCGAAGCATCGGCCATCTTGCGGATCCCGGCCCGTTCCTGCGGCCCACGGGCCGCCGCAAGCGCCCGCTGGAAGTGGCCGCGGGCCGCCTTGGCGTCATAGCGCTCGGCGGCGCGGTAGCCGAGGATCGCCTGTGCGGCGGCCTTGTGCTTGGTCTCGGCTTCGAGCTCATCATCGGAGCGGCTCTCGAGCTCCTGCATCGCCGCCATTTGGCTGCGCTGCTCGATTCGCATGGTCCGCTGCTGCTTGGGCATGGCAAGAGGAGTCTAGCTGCGCCCGGCCGGCGTCTCCTGCTCGACGCCGTGCGCCGGCGCTCCGCAGGCGCAAACGTGCCTCAGGAACTAAGTTCACATAAGGCCGATTATCGAGCGTTGTCAGGCGGCGCGTACCGGGCCACTCCGAAGCTCCTCCCCGGTCGGGCCGACGCTCCCGCGGTCGCGGTCTGAACCGAACGGCCACCGCCGCCGTAATCAATGCGACGACACCGTCGCTGACGGCGTAGACCGGCTCGCGCCGCGCTGCGGCAACGGCGACACCGACCCGAACGAGGAGCACTCACGATGCCAAGCCCGATTGACAGCACCCTCGACGAACTCGAGGGCCACCTGCGCGAACTCAAGCGCGAGGTGGCGCGGCTTGAGGGTTTCTGCCGCCAACTCGAACCTATGGCCGAACACCACGAAGCAAGGCCGCATATGAACGCGCTCGCGCCTGCGCGCTCGGAAATACTTTCCCGTGGATGACCATCGATTCATCGGCGATGATGAGCTCCGGGCCCTGGTGAGGCCTTGCCCGCGGTAGTCGGCCGAGAGCGCGAGTTGGAGCGACTCCAGGAGCTGCTCGCTCGGGCGCGCGCCGGTCGAGGCGGCGTGGCCGTCCTGGAGGGTCCGGCAGGCATCGGGAAGACCGCGTTGCTGGCCGAGGTGACGCGGCGAGCCGAGAGCTTGGGGTTCTCGGTGTTGAAGGGTGGTGGGGCGCGGCTCGAGCACGAGTACGCGTTCGGGGTCGTCCGCCAACTGTTCGCGCCCCTCGTGGCGGTACGTTCTGGTGCAGAGGATCTCTTTGACGGAGCAGCGCGGCTCGCGGAGATACCGCTTGGCCTGGTTGATCGGACAAGCGACTTGGCTGAAGCCTCGGGCGATGCGTCGGCCGCGATGCATGGCCTCTTCTGGTTGACCTCGAACCTCTCCGAGCGGACACCGTTGCTGGTGGCCGTTGATGACGCGCATCTGGGTGACGCGATGTCCTTGCGCTTCGCCCTTTACCTCGGGCGGCGGATTGACGATCTGGCGGTGTTGCTGGCGCTTGTCAGCCGTCCGCTGTCAGAGCAGGCTGACAACGAGCTACTGGTCCAGTTCGGCGCGCTTCCGGGACTCATGCGACTGCGCCCCGGACCGTTGAGCGAGCCCGACGTGGGGCGAGTCATCGAACAGAACAGGCTCCACAACCCGGACGAGCAATTCGTCAGCGCCTGCTACCGGGCGACCGGGGGCAACCCGTTCCTGCTCGGTGAGCTGCTGGCCAGCCTGGTTGCCGGCGGAGTGAGCGGAAGTGCGGCTGATGCGCAGCGCGTGGAAGGGTTCGCGCCGGAAGGCATCGTTCGCTGGGTCCTGGTGCGACTGGGCGCATTGACCCAGGACGCGCAGCGGCTGGCGGACGCGTTCTCGGTGCTCGGAGCCGCCCCGCTGACGGATGCGGCCACCCTCGCCGACGTCGGGCCCTCGGCGGCCGCTGCGGCCGCCGACGAGCTGGTTGCTGCGCACATGCTGTCGGCCGGGCGCGGCTACGGCTTTGCCCACCCGGTACTGCAGGCGGCGGTCTACGACGGGCTGGGCCCGGCGAGACGCGCGGCGCTGCATGCTCACGCCGCCCGGCTCTCAAGCGCTCGCGGGGCGCCGCTGCGGCGCGTCGCAGCGCACCTGCTGGCGTCAGATCCTGGCCACGACGGTTGGACGGTGGATGTGCTACGAGCGGCGGCACGCGAAGCGGGCACGAGCGGGGCGCCGGCCTCGGCGATCAGCTATCTGAAGCGAGCCCTCGCGGAGACGCAGGCACCGGAGACTCGCGCGGACGTACTACTCGAGCTCGGTGAGGCGCTGTTGCAGGCGGGACTTCCGGGTGCGACCGACCGCCTGCAGGAAGCTCTCGAGCTGGACATCGATTCCCGACGGCGAGCGAAAATCTTGCTTACGCTCGGAAGAGCGCTGTTCTCGACCGGTGAATACCTTCGGGCGCGAGACGCGCTGCGACGTGGTCTGGCCGAGCTGCCCACCGGAGACGATCTGTCGTTGGAGCTCAGCGGCTGGTCGATCGCGCTCGCACGCGACGATGCCGGATTGCCGCCGGTCACCCAGCGTCGGCTCCGTTCTTTGCTCGACGGTGACGCGCCGGGCGAGACGCGGGACGAGCGCCTCCTGCTGGTCCATCTCGCCTACGAGGCTGTCCGCTCGGGCGCGCGACGGAGCGATGAGGTGGCACGTCTCGCACGCCGCGCGTTAGCCGACGGCGAGCTGCTGAAGGACAGTGCGCCCGACGTCATGGGCCCATACGGCGGAGCTTGCTACGCGCTGCTCTATGCCGGGGAGATCGATGCGGCAATGGCCGCACTCGGGCGCGGAATCGAGTTGAGCCAGCGGCAGGGATCGAGGGTCGCGTTCGGGCGTCTCTCGCGGCTGCGCGGCGTCGCGCACTACTTCCGCGGGGATCTCGTGGAGGCGCTGGCAGATCTCGACAGCGCGCGGACGACCCACAGCGACGGGTACGAGCACGGGCTGCCGGAAACGCTGGCGTTTCTCGCGCTGTGCGCGCTGGACCACGACGATCCGGCTGGTGCCGCGGCTCTTCTGGAACTCCCGGGCGACGCCGAGCGGTGGCGGGTGCAGCCATCCTTTGCCAGCTTCCTCTTCGCGGCGGGACGCGTGTGCGCAGCCCAGGGAGCTCTCGACGAGGGGCTCGCGGCCCTGCTCGAATGCGAGCAACTCGTGCGCGAGACCAATTCCCCCAACCCTGCTGTGAACCTCCCGTGGCGCTCGGAGGCTGCTCTGCTCGCAGCGCGCCTGGGCGCCCGGGACCGCGCCGAGGCGTTAGCGGCCGAAGAGCTCGCACTTGCCGGCGCCTTCGGCGCGCCCCGTCCGCTCGGCGTCGCGCTGCGGGTCGCCGGACTCCTCAGCGGCCGCGACGGGCTCGAGCAGCTCGCGGAGGCGGAGGCGCTCCTCGAGCAGGCCGGAAACTGCCTAGAGCTCGCGCGCACTTTGACCGACCACGGCGCGTCATTGCGACGCGCCGGTCGACGGCGCGATGCCCGCGAGCCGCTTCGCCGCGCGCTCGACCTGGCCACGCAGTGCGGTGCGCTCGCCATCACCCGACGAGCGCGCGAGGAGCTGATCGCCGCCGGTGCCAAGCCGCGGCGCGAACGTATAAGCGGGCTCCAGGCGCTCACCGCCAGCGAGCTGCGGGTCGCGCAACTCGCCGCGGAGGGCCTCACGAACCGTCAGATCGCGCAGTCGCTCTTCATCACGATGCGGACGGTCTCGGCGCATCTGGGCCACGCATACGCCAAGCTCGACATCGGCGATCGCGCCCAGCTGGCCACGGCGTTGCGCGTACCAGGTCCGTCTCCCGGCGACGACGACCGAGGCGCGCCCTACGGTTGGACGCGCGAGGTATGATTGTGCAGCAATGTTGTGAGATTTCCGGCACGGGCGCCTCAACTGACGTAAAGGAGTGACATGAGGGGCAAGCTGGTTGGATTCCTCGCGGTGCTGGTAACCATGCTCGCCAGCTCGACGGCCTGGGCGTTCCGTTCCGCGCCGGCGTCCTTCACCCTGAAGGCCCGCGGGGCGGTGAGTCGTGGAGTCACAGTCAAGCCGGTACTGACGAAGCAGCGAACCATAGGCCTGGTGGTGTTCAGGCGGCTCAAACACACGAAGGTGGGAACTGTCCCCCTGGGTACGTACTCGGGGCGTCCGTCGATTCATTGGAATTTGAAGGTGCACGGCAAGCTCCTGGGCTCGGGTTCCTACGTCATCTCGCTTCGGGTGTTCGCCCACGGCAAGCCCACGAACACGCCTGGCCCGCGTCCAAGGAAACTGACGATAACTGGCCAGCGCGTCACTGTCGGCTAGCCGCAATCGGAACGAGCGCAACGGCGCGCTGATCGAGAGTCTTCGCCCGAGCTCGGCGATGACTGACCCACGGGCAAGGAAAAGCGCAAGGCACCTCGAGACAGGTTCCCTCGTCGCCGGCTATCGCATCGATGAACTGATCAGTCGTGGAGGGATGGGGATCGTCTACCGCGTAACCAGCCTGGAGGCTGGTCACGTCTACGCGCTCAAGGTCCTCGCCCCCGAGCTTTCCGGCGACGAGGAGTTCAGGCACCGTCTCATCCGCGAGATGCGCATCGCCGCCGCGCTGCGACATCCAAATGTGGTCGCGGTGCGTCAGGCGGACGAACATCACGGACTGCCGTTTCTCGTCATGGATTACGTACCCGGCACGGACCTGCGAGAGGTGATACGGCAGTCAGGTCCGATTGAACCTCAGCGCGCCACAAGCCTGTTGGCCCAAGTGGCCTCGGCGCTCGACGCCGCGCATGACCGCGGGCTCGTGCATCGAGATGTGAAACCAGCCAACATCCTGATCGCGACCAGCGACGGACGCGAGCATGCCTACGTGACTGACTTCGGGCTCGCGAAGAGGTTTGACGGCGAGCCGAGTATGGGCGCGATTACCAGGACGGGAGCTGTCGTCGGCACGGTGGACTACATGTCTCCGGAGCAGATCACCGGCAGACGCACCGACGGTCGGGCGGACATATATGGCCTGGGATGCGTGTACTTCGAGATGCTCATGGGAGTGGTCCCATATCGACGCGAGAACTCGCTGATGGCAACCCTATTCGCCCATGTGAACGATCCGCCCCCACCACTGCGGGGGGACCTTGCCCGGCGGTATCCCCGCCTCCGCGCGGTCATCGAACGCGCACTGGCCAAGGAGCCCAGCGATCGCTACGCCTCGGCCGGAGCGCTCGCCGAGGATGCGGCCGCCGCGGTGGACGGGTCGCCCCGCTACAGGCCCCGAGCGGCGGATTCCAGCGGCCAGCCGGGGGTTGGCGACCCGGCCTCCGCCGTGTCCTCGATGCCCCTGCCGTCGCGGCACGAGACCCGAAGGGTGGTGAGCGTGCTGCGTTGTGAACTGACGCCATCGCGGGCGCCCAGCGGACGTGTTGGCCCCGACCTGCTACGGGACGTAATGAATCGCTGCCTGGTTGAGGTCCGCTCAGCCATCCGTCGTCACGGCGGGATGGCGGAGACGCCCGTCGGAGACGACGTGATCGCCGTGTTCGGCGTCCCGCGCGCGCGAGAAGACGATGCACTGCGAGCCGTGAGGGCCGCGGCCGAGATCGGGCAGCGCCTCGCGGCCGTCACCGGGGACGCTGGCGTGGCGGTGCGCGCACGCGCCGGCGTCGGCACCGGCCGCATGCTGACTGGACCAGCCCACAAGGCCACGGCCGGTCCCCCGCTTGAGGTTGCCACTAGCCTCCAGATGCTGGCCGGCGCGGGTGAGGTGTTGTTGACCTCGGACACACTGCGGCTTGTGCGCGACGCGGTGGAGGTTGAGCCCTTGGGGCCGGTCGCCTTACCCGGCGCATCCGATCATGTGCCGGTCTTCCGGCTCGCCCATGTCGATCCACTCGCGCCCGGGCTGGCCCGGAGGTTCGACATCCCGTTCGTGGGACGAGAGCGCGAGCTGCGTCTGCTGCGTGAGGCATGGGGTCGCGCGGTGGAGGAACGAGGCTGTCATCTCGTCACCGTCCTTGGGGAGGCCGGGATCGGGAAGTCGCGCTTGGTCGCGGAGCTACTGGACGAGGTGGGCGACGCCACTTTGGTGTTGCGCGGCCGCTGCCTGCACTACGGCGAAGGAATCACGTTCTGGCCCATCACCGAGGCGCTAGCCGCGCTCGACGACGTCGCCCATCCCGTCATCGACCTCCTCCGGGGCGGCGTCGTCGCTGCCCCGGAGGAGCTGTTCCTCACCGTCAGGCAGCTGCTCGAGTCACTCGCGGCCGAGCGTCCAGTTGTCCTGCACGTCGATGACTTGCAGTGGGCGGAGCCCATGCTGCTCGATCTCCTGGACCACGTCGCTGACCTCTCTCGCGCCGGGCCGATCCTGGTGCTGTGCGCCGCTCGCCTGGAGCTGCTCGATCTTCGGCCCGGATGGGGCGGCGGCAAGTTGAACGCAACAACCGCACTGCTCAGGCCGCTCGGACCGGCTGATTCGGAGAGCCTGCTGGACGAACTCTCGTACGAGCTTGATCCCGAGGTACGATCACGCGCGCTCAGCGCGAGCGACGGCAACCCACTGTTCCTCGAAGAAATGGTGGCGTTGGCGCGCGAGACCGCGACGGTCAGCGTGCCTGCGACGATCGAGGCGGTGTTGGCCGAGCGCTTGGCACGTCTCGCCGGCGAGGAGAGAGACATCCTCGAGTGCGCCGCGGTCGAAGGAGAGGTATTTCACCGCCGGGCCCTCGCGTCGCTGATCGACGAGCGCCTCGCCGGGACCCTCGACACGTCGCTGTCCAACCTCGTGCGCAAGGAGCTGATCCGCCCGCACCAGGCGACGGTGGCGGCAGACGGTGGCTTCCGCTTCCGCCACCTGCTGATCCGCGATGCCGCCTACGAGGGCCTCGGAGGCGAGACGCGGGCCAGGCTCCACGAGCAGTACGCGGGCTGGCTGCAAGCAAGCGGCCGCGAGGTCGCCGAGCTTGACGAAATCGCCGGTTGGCATCTCGAGCAGGCCGTCCGGTACGGGCGGACGACCGGCCGACGGATCGGACCTGGACTTGCGCGGCGCGCCGCCGACCACCTGCACGCCGCCGGGCGCCGCGCCCGCGATCGAGGCGACACCGCCGCGGCGAGAAGTCTTCTGGAGCGTGCGCACGCGCTCGCGGCGCCGGCGGACATGCCCGGGAGCGGGATCAGCGTCGATTTGGCTGAATGCTTGATGGAGGCGGGCGAGGTGACCCGCGCCGACGAATTGCTGTCGGTCGCCGAACTCGATCCTGACGCGAACCCGGGCGCAGCCCTGACGAGATTCGAGTGGACGATCCGCGTGCGGCCACAGGAAGCGGTGCAGACCATCGAGGCCAAGCTCCCGCAGATCCTTCGGGAGCTCGCGGCAACAGGCGATGAGAGCGGTATGGCGCGCGCGCACCTGGTGGCCAGCATGCCGCACTGGCTGACGAGTCAATGGACGCTTGCGGGAGAACAGGCGCGTCTAGCGGCCGAGCACGCCGACAACGCAGGCGATCAAGGCATCCGCTCCCGCGCGCTGGCCTTCTTTGTCGGATCGATCGTTTACGGCCAGGAGCACGTCGCGGCCATCGCGCGGGAGCTTGACGCAATCGAGCGGGACCAGCCCGGCCCCAGCCTTGCCGCGAGGATCGAGCTCGCACGGGGGCAGCTCGCGCGGCTCGAGGGCCGCTTCCCCGAAGCTCGCGTATTCATCCAGCGCGCCCGCGAGGGCTTTGAGGCGCTTGGCTTGCGCGAGTTGACGGCCGCGTGCGACGATGAACTCGGGGTGGCGGAGCTCTCAGCCGGAGATCCGGCGGCGGCGCTGCCATGCCTGCTTCGAAGCGATGCGCTCCTCGTCGAACTGGGTCAGCATGGCGTACGGTCAACCACTCAAGCCTTGATCGCGCAGACTCAGGCTTTGTTGAACAACCGGAGTGCCGCTCGGACAGCGACCGAGCTAGCGGAACGCCTCAGCGCGCCGCAGGACGCACTCAACTTCGCGATCACCCATCGCGTGCGGGCACGCCTCGCCCTGTCGGACGAGAACGCCGAGGGCGCGGTTCGCTGGGCGCGAAGCGCCGTCACGCACGCCTTCCGCACCGACTCGCTCGAAGAGCGCGCAGACGCCACCCTCGGCCTCGCTCGCGTGCTCCAGGCGCTCGGCCGGCCCCGCGAGGCCGTCTCCGAGGCGCGCACCGCGCTGGAGCTCTTCGCCGCAAAGGGCCATCGCCCAGGGATCGACACGACGCGAGCCCTCCTGGCCGAACTTGAAGTGCCTGCCTCGCGCCACACGGGCATCTGAACTCGCGCGAGGAACCGGCTGGCGACGCCGATGGTCGGCAAAAGATTGGTACCCCCTCACGATGACGTGGCGAGCGGGGGCGCGTAGCTTGGCACCATGCTGCAGGAGCGCGCGAATGCGAGACGCGGGGCGACCGAACGAAGCGCTGCCGGCCGCCATCCGAGTGCGCGGGCACCCCGCGATCGGCCGGTGATCGACGCTCGCCTGCGGACGCGGTTCAGAGATGGCGACCCGGACGCGGTCCGGGCCGTGTATTCGACCTATGGACGGCTCGTCTATTCCGTCACCTACGCGATCCTTGCCGACCGAGGCCTGGCCGAGGAGGCTACGCAACAGGCGTTCTTGAAGGCGTGGCGGGCGGCTCAGAGCCTCGACCCTGGACGGGAACTCGGGCCGTGGCTGGCAACCATCGCCAGGCGGGTGTCGATTGACATCTACCGCCGGGAGACCCACCGATCAGCCAGTCCGCTCGAAGCGGTTCCGGCGGACGACCCGGCGCTCGTCTCGCCGGCGGCCGCGGTCGAAGACACCTACGACATCTGGGAGGTGCGCCGCGCGGTTTCCCTGCTCCCCGCAGATGAGCGCGAGCTCGTCCGCGCGCAGCACTTCGAGGGGCTCACCCACCATCAAATTGCCGCGCGATTCGGGATCCCGCTCGGCACCGTGAAATCTCGATCGTTCCGTGCTCACCGGCGTCTGGCTTCCGAGCTGCGACATCTGCGGCCGGCGGAACCAGTGTGCCGCTGCGCATAATCGTGAAGTACGCGCAGTTGTGTTCGGGCTCGTGCCGGAGGTCGTGGCGAGCAGTTCCGCGCGCTCGCGCTTGCTGTGCGGACCGCTCGCGCGTGCTATGAGGAGCGCAGCTGGAAGAATCGCACCGTGTGAGCCTCAGGCCGTTCTCGCCCCCCACCCTCGATCCGCTCGAACGCGTGCTGGCGTTTGTGCGAGCAGGCTTCGTCAGCAGCGCCGACGCGGCGACTCCGATCGAGGCGGGCGTCGTCCTCAGCACGCCGTCGATGCCGGGGGTGTGGTCGGTCAACCAGCTCCGCGTGAAGGACTCGCTCGGATACCAAGCGCTCGTGGCGCTGGGCGACGAGCAGCTCGCGGACTTCGAGTACCGCCACATCGTGGTCGAGCACCAACTGGCCGGTCCGGAGTTGGAGCAGGCCTTCCGGGCCGCCGGGTGGAAGGTCGAGCGTGAGCTCCTGATGATCCTGACCGAGGCGCCGGATCGTCCGGCCGACATGAGCCTGGTCGACGAGGCCGACGAGGACGAATGGCTCGAGGTCATGGCCCGCTGGTACGGCGAGGACCCGGACACCCGTCCCGATTGGCTCGCGCAGCTCGTGGCCCACAGCCGGCGCGATGCCCGAGTCAACCGGGACCGACTGCTCGGCGTGAGGGGCGGAGACGACCGGCTGGTGGCGATCACCAAGCTGCGCGGTGACGGAAGGACGGCGCAAGTGGAGGACGTGTACACGGTGCCCGAGGCACGCGGTCGCGGGCATGCGCGCGCCCTGGTCAGTCGCGCCGGGGAGCTCGCGCGCGCCGGCGGTCACGATCTCATTTTCATCATCGCCGACGACGAGGACTGGCCCAAGCAGCTCTATGGTCGGGTCGGTTTCCGTCCCGCGGGACGGATATGGCAATTTCACCGCGGGTGAGGAGAGCGGCCGCGGCGACGTTCAGGCCGCCGCCGCGGATTCGGCAGGAAGCTGCTCGAGCCGGGGCGACTCGGTGTTCTCGACGAGCAGGTCGATAACGGCAATCTCGATCCGGGTCCTGACGCGGTCATCGGCCACGTCGAGCTCGGGGATACGCTCGAGGGCTGCCGCGATCGTCCACCCCGACAGGTAGCGGTCGAACACCCGCGGATCGATGTAGGAGCGCCGCGCCACGGCGGGCGTGTTTCCGAGCAGCTCGGACACGGCGCGGACCGACGCGTTGATGGCGCGCTTGCGCGCGTTCTTGGTGCTCAGGTGGCGGCCCTCAGTGGCGAGCGTGACCGCGGCCATCACCGTCGCGTTCCAGGTCCGGAAGTCCTTGGCGCTGAAGTCCTCCCCCAGCTGCTTCTTGAGGTACTCGTTGATGTCATCGGAGCGGACGTCACGCCACTTGCGCCCGTCCCGGTAGGCGAGCAGCTCGTCCGGGCCGCCGCGCCGGCGCTTGAGCGTCCGGATCAACTCGAAGGTGACCGGATCCTCGATTACCTGCTGGCGGCGCAGGCCGCCCTTGCCCGGATAGTCGAACTCGACCGCACCGGCTTGCAGGCGCACGTGCTCCTTGCGCACGGTGGCCAGGCCGATCCCGCTGTCCTCGTCCGCGTACTGCTCGCTGCCCACCCGGAACATGCCGATGTCGAGCAGACGGAGGGCCGAAGCGAGCACGATTTCGCGCTGGGGCTCGAGCGGTCCGCGCAGCGTTCTCGCCAACCGCCGGCGGAGTCCCGGCAGCAGCTCGGCGAAGCGGATCATGCGCTCGAACTTCTCCCGGTCCCGGTGCTCGCGCCAGCGCGGGTGGTATAGGTACTGCCGTCGGCCTGCCGCGTCGAGGCCGGTGGCCTGCAGATGGCCCAGCGGGTCCGGGCACACCCACACGTCCTCCCACGCCGGCGGTATCGCCAGCTCGCGTATGCGCGCGAGGTCTTCGGGCGACTCGAGTCGCCGTCCACGCTCGTCGAGGTAGCTGAAGCCCCGGCCTCGTCGTATGCGCTGGGCGCCGGGCCCCGAGCAGTCCGAGCGCCGCAGCCGGGGGCGGCGGGCCGCGGCCGCGGGGCGAATCCCCCTGACGTTGTTCTCGCGCATGGCCCGGTCGATTTACTACCCGGGATCAAGGCGTGGCATGCTCCGCCCCCCGGCGGCACGCTCCGCCCCCCGGCGGCATGCTCGGCTCCCTGGCGGCACGCTCGCCCCGACCGTCACAGCCGCAACTTTCCCGCGCGCCGTGTGTATCTAGCGTGCAGATTTCCGCCAAGAGGGAGGCAGGGATGAAGCGCAGGCTCGCAGTGCTGACGGCCGTCGCGTTGGTGGCGGTGGCGCTGGCCACGGGCACCGTCGCGGTCGCGGCCTCCTCGCCCACGGTCGCGACCGGCACCCAGTCGCTCCTGACCGACACCAGCGCCGTGCTCCACGGCACGGTCAACCCGAACGGAAGCTCCAGCACCTACTACTTCCAGTGGGGGTTGACCAACGCATACGGCGTGCAGAGCGTGGCGCATTCGGCAGGCCACGGCACCAAGCCGGTGTCGGTGAGCGCAGGCGCCCGCGGGCTCATCCCGGGGACCGTCTACCACTACCGGCTGGTGGCGACAAACGCGGCCGGAACCACGGTCGGAGCGGACCGGACCTTCAAGACGGGCGGGAATCCGCCACCTGGCGTGACCACCGGGCCGGCGACGCAGGTCGGGAAGAACTCCGTGACCGTAACGGCGCTGATCAGCCCGAACAACCAGGCCACGACCTACTTCTTTCAGTACGGGACCTCGACCGCATACCTCCAGCAGACCATCGCCGCAACCGTTCCCGCCGGCACGGCAGCGGTGACCGTCGCGGCGTCCCTGCAGGGCCTCGAGGCGCGTACGATCTTCCACTACCGGATCGTGGCCCTGCACGGCAACACTCCGCCACAGCCCGGCACTGACGCGACCTTCATGACGCTGCCCCGCCACCGCCCGGTCCCCCATATCCATGCCCGGACCCGGCCCTCTCATCCCCGCCGCAGGCCTTTCGTGCTCACCACCTCGGGCGCGGTGAAGGGTCCGAAGTGGATCCCGGCCGTTTATGACTGTCGCGGGGACGTGACCGTGCGATTCCTGCTCGGCCGACGGACGGTCGGATCGACGCTCGTACCGCTCCAGCCGAACTGCAGGTTCTCAGGCCAGGTCGTTTTCGCGCGCGTCCCTGGCCATCGCAGGCCCGCAACGCTAACCGCGCGGGTGCGCTTTGCTGGCAATGGATACCTGACGCCCAGGCGGGCGGCGATCGCAACGGTCACGCTCGGCTAGCCACGCCCGGCGTGACCGGGACGGTCGCGCAGGCGGTAGACCAGGCGCAGCCCCGACCACACCGCGTCGATTGCGCACACCTTGTTGTCGACCAGCCCGGCGGCGAGGCCGAGCGTGCGCACGACGTCCTCGGTCACGTCCGTGGGCACACCGGCGGCCCGCTTGGGCCAGGCGATCCAAAGACCGCCATTGACATCAAGCGCGCGCGCCAGCGCGGGCAGGCGGCGCTCGAGGTTGGCCCGACGGAGATGGAAGGCCACGATCACGTCGAACGCCCCTCCGGCCAGCCGCCGGCGCAGACGGACGCCGGGCGGCAGCTCCCCGAGCGTGAGGTCGAAGCCGTCCGGCGCTCCGATCAGGCCCAGGCGGACGTCCGGCTTGATGCCGAGCTTGCGCACCAGCGGCGTTCCTGAATAGCCGGCCGTCGACGCGCTCACCGCGCGTCCGCCTCGCTCGCCACCTCGGCGATCAGCTTGGAGAGCTGGCTGCCCTGCCAGGCGATCGGCGAGCGGCCGGGCTCGTCGAGGACGAGCCGGGCCCCGGGGATAGCCTCGGCGTACGCCTCCCCCACCGCCTGGGGATGGCCGGGATCGGGTTCGTCGGCGCTTGCCACCACCGCGACCGGAGCCGAGATCGCGCTGAGTTCATCGAGCGTGCCAAATGGCCGCGAGCGTGGCACGCCCCGCAGCGCGTCGGCCACGGCCTGCGGGTACTCGTGCTGCGAGAGTCGCTGGCGGGTCACCTTGAGCACGGTCTCCTGCCAGGCTTCGGGCACGACCGGTCGCCCCTGGGCGGCGATGAACCCTTCGACCCCGCCCTGCTCGAGCCCGTCGGCCAGCGCCTCCCAGCGCGCCAGGCGTGCCTCGTCCTCGTTCACCACCGGGTCATACGCGGGCGTTATGACAACCAGCGCCCCCACTCGCTCGGGCGCGCGGAGGGCGAGCCACAGCAAAGTGTGCGCGCCCATCGATGCGCCGGCCAGCACTGCCCGTTCGATCCCTCGGGCATCGAGAACCGCGATCAGGTCTCGCCCAAGATCGCCGTAGGTGTAGGCGTCTCGGGACGGCGCGGGCGAGGAGCGGCCGTGCCCGCGGGCGTCGTAGGCGATCACCCGGTGCCCGGAGCGCTCGAGCGCGCGAGAGCCCATGACGACGTAGCGCCGCGTGGCGGTAAGGCCGTGCAACAGGACGACCGGGATGCCCTCTCCCGATTCGTCCCCGGCCAGCTCCAGGCCGCCGCCGTCAACCACTATCTCCGCCATCGTGATGCCTACAGGATGACGTCGATGGCGGCGAGGCGCCTACTACCATCAACCATATGGATGTAATCGAGAGCAACTTCCAGAGCGCGGTTCTCGACCGCTCGCACACCGTGCCCATGGTGGTCGACTTCTGGGCGGACTGGTGCGGTCCGTGCCGGCAGCTGGGGCCGGTGCTCGAGCGCGGGGTCGCAGCCCGCGCCGGCAAGATCGAGCTGGCCAAGGTCGACGTCGATGCCAACCCGGGCCTGGCCCGTGCCTTCCGGATCCAGGGCATCCCGGCTGTCAAGGCCTTCCGGGACGGTCGGGTGGTGGCAGAGTTCGTCGGCGCGCAGCCCGCCGCTGCCGTCGAGCAGTTCCTCGACTCGCTGCTCCCCTCAGAGGCGGACGCCCTGGTGGAGCGGGGCGATGAGGCCTCACTGCGCCGCGCCCACGAGCTCGAGCCGACGCGGCCTGATGCGGCCGTCCCGCTGGCCAAGATCCTGAAGGCCCGGGGCGAGACCGACGAGGCGCTCAAGGTGCTGGCGCGGGTCCCCGGAAGCTTCGCTGCCGACGGCCTGGCCGCTCGGATCGCACTCGAAGCGGCGGCCGAGAAATCGGCGGGTCCGCAGGTCCCCAACGTGACTGAGGCGTTCGCCGCACTCGATGTCGGCGAGCACGAGCGCGCACTTAATCTGCTGATCGGGGCGCTCCCGGGTGCCGACGGAGCACGCGACGAGCTCCGGCGTGTGGTGGTCGGCGTCCTCGACGATCTGGGGGTCGAGCACCCGCTGGCCCGGGATGCCCGGCGCCGGCTGGCCTCCGCGCTGTACTGACGCCGCTGGCCCGGCTCGATCGGCCCCGGGGTCGGCGCGATCAGCCGCCGGACCTCGCCCGCACGTGGCCCGTCACGCAGGTCTCTCAGCCTGCAAACGCCGGATTTTCTCGAATGAGTTCACGGCGATGTGGGTATTCGACCCTCGGAATGTGCCGCGGCGAAGTCCTCAACGAGTCATATGCAGCCATCCCCGAGGCGGTGCCGCTGGCCCGTCGGCTGGTGTCGGCCATCGCAGCCGCCGCGGGTGCCGGCGGGGAGCGGCTCGAGGAGATCCGCTTGGCGGTATCCGAGGCCCTGACGAACGCTGTCATCCACGCCTATGAGGACGGCGAGGCGGGGCGCTTCCAGGTCGTCGCGGCGGTCGCCTCAGGCGAGCTGTGGGTGCTCGTAAGCGACGACGGCCACGGGCTGCACGCCGGTAAGGACAGCCGCGGGTTGGGCCTCGGGCTCTGGCTCATCGCCGGGCTGAGCGACGATTTCGCGATCGTCAACCGGGCATCGGGCGGCACCGAGGTCCAGATGCGCTTTGATCTGACCAAGACCGGTGCGACGAGGCCGGCGATCAGCCACGCCGATCGTGCTCTTCGGCTACCTCTGCGGCATCTCGCTTCTCGACGATGATGTAGCCGGGCCTGGTCTCGATTACGGCCTCGATGTCCGGAAACTCGTGGCCTGGGATGAGCACGAACCGCCGCGGGTTCGCGCGGATCTCCTCGTACTCATGGACGGATAGTTCGATCAGCCGGTTGCAGCCGAGGCGGGCACACTCGCAGCGGAAGCCCACCGGTGTGTCCCCCTCACCCGGCCACTGCCCCCGCTCGATGCCCTCGTTGACGTCACGAATCGTCGCCTGATTGGCGGCGGCACGACGGTGGTGCTTGCCCGTCACGCGGGAATCCTCTCATGCCGCGAGATCCCGCGCCAGTGCGTACGGGGGCGCCATCAGAGAACCAGCTTGAGCTGCTCGTCGGCGGCCGCGCTGCCCTCTAGACCTGCGACGCGAACTCCCAGCAACCGAACCGGACGGGGAGGCGCGAACCGGCGGAGGAGCTCGAGCGCCACGGGACCCACCTGGTCGGCCGAGCTCACCGCCTCGGCCAGCGTGCGGGCTCGGGTGTGGGTGGAGAAATCGTCCAACCGAACCTTGATGCCGATCGTCCGGCCGCATCGCTGCTGGACGACGAGCGCCGCGCAGAGCCGGTCCACAAGTGCTCCGAGGACCGTCTCCAGCCGAGGCAGGTCGCGGATGTCCTCGTCGAAGGTCAGCTCGCGTGACTCGGAGATCACCTTGCGCTCCTCGCTGACCGGCGTGTCGTCCTCGAACCGGGACCGCTGCTGGAGCTCCGCCGCCAGCCGGGGGCCGAAGCTCGAGGCCAACCGGGCGTTTGGCGCCGCCGCGAGCGCCGCAAGCGTGTCGATCCCGAGCGCGCGCAGCCGTTCGGCTGTCTTGGGACCGATTCCCGGCACGAGCGCGCATCCCGAGGCACCGAAGCGCTGACACGCCTGCTCGCGGCTCAGCACCACAAAGCCGCGTGGCTTCTCCGCGTCGGAGGCGACCTTAGCCACGAGCTTGTTGGGCCCGATGCCAATCGAGCAGCCGAGGCTCGTGCTCTGCTCGATCCGCAGAGCGAGCCGGCGCATGGCGGCGCGTGGGGCGGGAAGCCCGGTCAGGTCGAGGTACGCCTCGTCGAGCCCGACCACCTCGACGGCCTCGGCCGCATCCCGCACGCATGTCATCACCTCCGCCGATGCGTCCCGGTAGTAGGTGAAGTCGGGTGCGAGGAACACGCCCTGCGGGCAGAGCCGCCGCGCCCGGACCGCTGGCATGGCCGAGCCCACCCCGAACCGGCGCGCCTCGTAGGAGGCTGTCGTCACCACCGCGCGCGGGCCCGTGCCGGCCACGATCACCGGCCGTCCGCGCAGCTCAGGTCGGCGACGGAGCTCGACCGAAACGTAGAACGCGTCCATATCGAGATGCGCGACGCAGCGCTCCGCCATCGATGACCAGGCTAGGCCACGCCGCGGACGTCGCGGGCCACCGGGAGCCGGGGGTACGCCCCGGGGGCGCGCGCTGATACGCCCCGCCCCCGCTCCATTCCCAGACGCTACTGGCTCGACCAGACGGTGTCGACGCCACCGAAGCCGAGGGCGCCGGCCGTGTTCTGGTTGAGATCCCAGTCGCGTCCGGCCACGAACGGTCCGCGGTCGTCGACCGTGGCCGTCACCGAGCGCCCGTTGTAACGGAAGCTGACCGTGGTCCCGCAGGGAAGCGTCCGGTTGGCGACGCCGTAGTAGGCGTGAAACCCGCACGCGGTGGTGCCGCCATCGTTGTACCAGGAAGCGCCGGCGCCCCGGTAGACCGTGAGCCTCCCGGCCCTGGCGTCCACGCGGCCGTTGAGCCGGTCGCCGGCGAACCGAACTCGGATTGGCTCCTGGCCCGGGTTGCTCGCCACGTAACGGAGCAAGAACTGTCCGGCGGATCCGGTGCGAGCGGTGTCCAGCGTCTGCCAGCCGCCGGCCTCGCGGCCCTGAAGGCTGACCCTGCGCCCGGCCCGGCCGGGCAGCAGTCTCCCTCGCACCTCAGCCGCCTGCCCGCCGAGCAGGGAGATCTGGCGATCGGGAACATGCACCCGTGCGGCCACGTCGACCGGCATGGGCCCACTCGCCTGGCCGGCGCCGCCGGTGCTGCCGCGCGGCACGAACGGGGTGAGCGACCCGCTCGAGGCGTCGAGAGCGCGGAGGCTTCCCGACTGCGCGAGCGCTGCGGCCAGGCGAAATCGACCGACGCGATCGATTGTCGAGGAGCTCAGCTGGCGCCAGGCGGACTCGCCGCGGCGCGCGAACTGCAGCACGATCGTGTGGCCGGCGTCTGAGGCCAGCGCGGTTCCTCTCAAGATCACCTGGTCTCCGTAGGGGATCCGGATCGCGCGGGAGGTGATGTGCAGCGAACCTTGGTTTGGCGCCGCCAGCGCCTGGCCCGCGGCCAACGCCGCCGCGCCGCAGGGCACGGCGAGCATCAAGGCGCCTACGCCCAACCGGGAGCGGCGCCGTGTCGTCACGGCTGTTTCACGCCTCACGTCGAGGCACCTCCTGTTCGTCTTCGACCGGGCGCCTACGGGGTTAGCTGTCGGGCTCGCGACCGCGGACCGCGCGCTCGGGCGCGCTCCTAGGCCCTACGACTGCCGCCGGCGTGTTCGAGCCGGGCAGCCGATTCGCCCCGGCCAGGCGTCAGGCGCCTGACAGTGGGTCCCCCGTTCGCCCTCGTACCGGACGAGGACGACTCGGCAGGTCGATCAGTAAGTCGAGGAGGTTAGGCAAGGTCTTAGGAGTTTTTGTGTGAGTTTGGTCACACGTGAGAGACGGGCCCGCGGGCTACAAGCCATGCCGCGTGCGCTCTCCTGGCGCGCGCTCGGACTACCATCCGGCCGGGTGGCGAACAACGACAGGCTGACCGGGCTCGACAGTTCATTCCTGCATCTGGAGCGGGATTCGGCCCACATGCACGTGGCCGGCTGCTCGGTGTTCGCGGGGAGTCCGCCCGGCTATGACGAGGTGGTGCGAGCGATCGAGGCTCGACTGCACCTCGTGCCGCGTTACCGCCAGCGGCTGGCCTTTGTCCCGTTCGGCCAAGGCCGGCCGGTATGGGTCGACGATCCACACTTCAAAGTGCAATACCACGTTCGTCACACGGCGCTTCCGCGGCCCGGCGGGGACGCCGAATTGAAGCGGCTCGCGGGCCGGGTGTTTTCTCAGGCTCTCGACCGGAGCCGCCCGCTATGGGAGCTGTGGCTGGTGGAGGGGCTGGGCGGCGGACGCTTCGCGCTGCTCTCGAAGACTCACCACGCGCTGGTCGACGGGGTCTCCGGCGTGGACATCGCCACCGTACTCTTCGACACCTCGCCGGAGCCGCTGCCGGTCGCCCCGCCCGAGCACGAGTGGGTGGCTCGTCCCCTACCCAGCTCGGCGCAGCTGCTGGCCGACGCACTGCGCGAGCGAGCGACGGCGCCGCAGGAGGTGGTGCGAGGCGTCCGGGCTGCGCTTCGCGGACCGCGCGCGATGACCCGCCGGCTAGGTCGGGCGGTCGGGAGCGTCGGTGCGTTGGCGTGGACCGGTTTGCAGGCCGCGCCGCCAAGCCCGTTCAACGTCCGGATCGGCCCCCACCGCCGGTTCACCTGGGTCGAGGCCGACCTCGGGCAGTTCAAGGCGATCAAGAACGCGCTCGGCGGCACCGTGAACGACTTAGTGCTCGCGGTGGTGGCGGGCGCGTTGGGTGGCTACATGCGACTGCATGGCCACTCCACCGAGGGTGTCGAGCTAAGGGCGATGGTTCCCGTCTCGGTCCGGGCGGACATCGAGCGGGGTGCGCTCGGCAATCGCGTCGCCGCCATGTGGGCGCTGCTGCCGGTCGGCCTGACCGATCCGGTCGAGCGGTTGGAGCGCGTCAGCCGGGAGATGCACGGCGTCAAGGAGTCGGGCCAGGCGGTCGGGGCAGAAATCCTCACCCGGCTATCCGGATTCGCGCCGCCGACCATCATGGCCCAGGCGGCTCGCCTTCAGGCTCGCCAGCGGATCTTCAACCTGGTCGTGACCAACGTTCCCGGCCCGCAGTTTCCGCTGTACCTGCTCGGCCGTGAGCTCGAATCGATCTACCCGATGGTGCCACTGGCCGAGAACACCGCCCTAGGCATCGCGATCCTCAGCTACAACGGGCAGGTGAACTTCGGCCTGGTCGCCGACTACGACGCGTTGTCCGACGTTGAGGCGCTGGCCGACGAGCTGCGCGCCGCGGTCCATGAGCTGGCGGCGGCGGCCGGCGCGCCGGCGCCCGGGCCGCCGCCCACAGGCACGCCCCAGCACCCGCCGGATCCGGCCCCGGCGGCGCGCTGAGCGGCCCTCGTCTGGCCTCACTCGCTTGGGAGGCTTCTGCAGCATGGAGGCAAGTTTCTTCCGCGCGCGCGGCAGTCATCGCGGGCAACCCAGCCCCGCCGCCCACGGATCGCGCACCGAGACCGTCACACGGCTCGCCACGCACAAGAGCCCGCGATCGTCGGCCATCTCGACCTCCCACACCCACGTCGTCCGCCCGCGGTGCCGGCGGGTCGCGGTGGCGTGGATCTTGCCCCGGGCGATCGGGTGAATCACCGTCGTTTGGTTGGCCAGCCCGAGGGCGAGCTTTCCGAGCGGGGCGACGCTGGCGGCGGTGCCGCGGACCGCGAGCCCTTCGGCGATCGCCCCGTACACGCCCCCGTGCACGACGCCGCCGGGTTGCCTCAGCTCATCCCGGACCGCCACGAAACCGCGCGCCAGCTCCTCCGAGCACTCGCTCACCTCGAGGCCGTACAGCGCGTCAAAGCCCGTTCCGTCGGTCTCGCTGCCAGGATGAACGCCCATCGGCCGCGGCACCTTAGCGCCTTCTGGAGGCTCCGCACCGCGCTGAGGGCTTGACTACGCTGAAGCGATTCCGATGGGCTCGCTTGACACCTTGGCACCCGATCAGCGCGCGGTCCTGGACCTGGTCCTGCAGCGCGGTCGAGGCTACGACGACATCGCCCGCCTGCTCTCGATCGATCGCGCCGCGGTGCGGACGCGGGCGCTGGCGGCGTGCGATGAACTCGGCCCGGGCACCGGCCTCGCTTTTGAGAGCCGCGCGCTGATCGCCGACTACCTGCTCGGCCAGCTGCCCGAGCGAGTGGCTGCGCAGACGCGCGAGCGTCTCGCGTCCACGCCCTCCGAGCGGGAGTGGGCGCGCGTGCTCGCCTCGCAGCTCGCGCCGATGGCCAGCCAGCCGCTCCCCGAGATCCCCGACGGGCCCCTCAACTCGGCCGAGGGGCGGCGCATCCGCCCATCCCGCCGGCCACAGCGGCGCGTGCGCGACGCGCGCGCGACGCCGGGCCTCGCGGACCGGCCGAGCTCACGCCGGGGCGGCGCGATCATGCTCGGGGTGGGCGCGCTCGTCGTGGTGGGGCTCGTGGTGGTCCTGATCGCGGTCCCGACTGGCGGGTCGCCCAAGCACGCGCCGTCCGCGGCGGGCTCCGGGACCAGCCCGGCGGGCGCCTCGAGCACCGCGACCACGTCGAGCACGGCATCGCAGGCTCAGGTGGTCGCCCAGGTCAACCTGAACCCCCCGAACGGCGCCGGTCCGGCCAAGGGCGTCGGTGTCGTGGTCAACGACGGCAGCGCCTACGGGATCATCATCCAGGCCCAGCACATCCCGCCCAACCGCCACAACGCCTACGCCGCCTGGTTGTACAACTCCCCCAGCGACGCCTACCGGCTCGGCTTCGTCAACCCCGGCGTGGGCCAGAACGGCCAGCTGCAGACCGGCGGGGTGCTTCCCGCGGCCGCCAGCCGCTTCAAGCAGCTCCTGCTGACGCTCGAGACCCAGACCAATCCCAAGTCGCCGGGGCGGATCGTGCTTGCGGGTCCGTTCCAAGGCGTTCCCGCCAGCGGCTGATCCCTGACGCGGCCCTCAGGTGAGGATCCGCGAGAGCCCCACGAGCGCCTGATCGAGCCGCTTCGCCGTGGCCGAGCGCATCGCCCATACTCCCGTCTTCGAGTATCCGCGGAGCTTCTGGCGCTGGCCGAGTGTGACCTGCGTGCCGCCGCCATCAGCCGGCTCGACGGCGATCTCGGTGACTGATTCGACCAGGACCCGCTCAAACGGAGTGCCCACCAGCTCCTGCTCCCAGGTACGGTGGCCGCTCGTGTACTGCCCGCCCGGTGGCTCGGAGGCGAGGAGGCGAAAGTCGGCGCGCACCGTACGCTGCCGCTTGCTCTTGAACACCTGGGTGAAGCGCTCCTCCTGCACCCCTTCCATCCGCTCGACCCCCGGCCACCACCGAGGCATCTGGTACGGGTCAGCTATCACCTTCCACACCTCCTCGACGGGCGCCGTGATCACACGCGTGCGGGTCGCGCTCGACAGCGTTCGGCGCGCCTGGCCGATCCGGAAGGGCAGGAAGCTCACGACGTGTACTCGATCGCGGCGTACACGGGATAGGGCGCGAGGCGGGCCCGCCCGCCGAGGAAGCTCAGCTCGATCAGGAACGCACATCCCACCACCTCCGCACCCAGCCCGGCCGCCAGGTCGCATACGCCCCGGGCCGTCCCGCCCGTGGCCAGGAGATCGTCGTGCACGAGCACCCGGGTGCTGCGCGCGAACGCATCGGAGTGCACCTCGAGTGCGTCGATGCCGTACTCGAGCAGATACTCGACGCTCACGGTCTCCGAGGGCAGCCGGCCGGGCTTGCGAGCTGGCACGAAGCCCGCCCCGAGCTCGCGGGCGAGCGCGCCGCCGAGGACGAAGCCGCGAGCCTCGGCCGCCACCACGAGATCGACCTCCAACGGGCGGGCGAAGGCCGCCAGCTGCGACACCGCCTCATCCAGGGCGGGCGGATCGAGCAGCAGCGGCGTGATGTCCTTGAACATGATGCCGGCCCGGGGGAAATCCGGGATGTCGCGGATCAGGGCCCGCAGATCGACCGGGCTCACCGCAGTACCGCCGGCAAACCCACGGCG
>JAFAZZ010000472.1 GCA_019239375.1 Solirubrobacterales bacterium
GGCCCCGGTCCGGTCTTCGAGCCTAACGCGAGCCGTCGCCCGCGCTACGCACCTCGAATTTCAACACCGGGACCTATGAGGTCCCTGGCGCGGCTGGTCGCCTGCCGCTGCTCGTGCAGAAAGCGGCAGTGTCGCAGCCGGCGTCGAGCCGCGGCCGCTCTCGACCGCACTTCTTCGTGCAACGAGCAGTCTCCTCGAGCTTGGGTTGGGGCTGCTGGGAAACAAGACTTGCATTTGATTTTGCCGAGGGAGCACCCATCAGCGATTGCCTCTCCGCAGAGCTTGACATTGCGGGGCGAGGGGCTAAAATATGATTAGACTAGTTATCTAGGTAAATATTTCTTTTGATTGAGTTTCACCTCGATACCGCGTCCGGAGTCCCGCCTTATCTGCAGATCGTGCAGCAGGTCCGACAGGCGATCAGCCTTGGAGTGTTGCGCGCGGGTGACCAGCTTCCCACGATCAAGGAAGTGGTCGGGAGCCTGGCGATCAACCCGAACACGGTGGCGAAGGCCTACCGCGAACTCGATCTGGCCGGCGTTATCGACGCGCGCCGTGGGCAGGGCACGTTCGTGGCGGACACCGTCGAGGGATCCTCGCGGCGCGACTATGGGCCGCTACGCGCCGAGTTGGTCGACTGGCTGGGGCGCGCCCGGGCCGCAGGACTCGATGATCTCGCCATCCGCGCGCTCGTCGACTCCACGCTCCGAACCGAGCTGCGGTTAAGGGCGGTCGGGTGACGAGTCCGCCCGCACTCATGTGTGACGCCGTCGGCAAGCGCTACGGCTCGATTTGGGCGCTGCGTGACTGCACTCTTCACATCCCCGTTGGGTCGGTCACCGCGTTGGTCGGTCCTAACGGAGCGGGTAAGACGACACTGCTTCAGCTCGCGGCCGGCATGAGCAGCCCGACCTCCGGTCAGCTCGAGACGCTCGGCTGGTCTCCGCGGGCCAACCCGATGATGGTCCTACCACGGATCGGCTTCGTCGCTCAGGATCACCCGTTGTACCGCGGCTTCTCGCTCGCCGAGATCCTCAAGTTCGGGCGAAAGCTGAACGCCCGATGGGACGACCAGCTGGCGTTCCGGCGGCTAAAGACGCTGGGCCTCAAGCCGTCACAGCGGATTGGGAAGCTCTCCGGCGGTCAGCAGGCGCAGGTTGCGTTGACGCTGGCGCTGGCCAAGCGCCCCGAGCTCCTGCTGCTCGACGAGCCCGCGGCGGCGCTCGACCCGCTCGCGAGGCGAGAGTTCCTGCAGGTTCTAATGGAGGCGGTCGTCGAAGAGGGCGTGGCGGTTGTCCTCTCCTCGCACATCCTGGCCGACCTCGAGAGGGTCTGCGACCACCTCGTGATCCTCTCTCGCTCGCGCGTCGCGCTCACCGGGAGCACCGACGAGATCGTTCGCTCTCATCGGCTGCTGACGGCGGCGCGGCGCGACGTAGGTGAGATTGCACAGCTTCACTCGGTTGTCCACTCGAACAGCACCGAACGCCAGACCACCGTCCTGGTCCGCGCCAACGGCCACATCTACGACTCTCACTGGCAGGTGTCCAGTGTGGACCTCGAGCAGATCGTGCTCGCGTATCTCGCCCTCGATCCGTCCTCCATCCAAGAGCCCGAGGCGGTGGCTGCATGACCTGGGTCGTGTGGCGCCAAGGACGCTCCGAGAACGTCGTCCTCCTTGCGCTGCTCGCCGCCGTTGCGCTCCTGCTGGTGCTCACCGGCGCCCATATGCGCTCGGTGTTCGACGCGAACGGACTGACGGCGTGCACCGGCGCCGCTGCGACGCCGACGCCGCCGCCGTCGTGCTCGATCCTCGTCCAAGACTTTCAAAGCCGCTTCGACTCGCTGAGCGCGCTCGCCCCGTGGTTCGGGATGACGTCGGGACTGATCGGGGTGCTACTCGCCGCGCCGCTCGTTCTCGAGCTCGACCAGGGGACCTACCGCCTGGCCTGGACCCAGAGCCTCACCCCCACGCGGTGGCTCACGACCCGGGTCGGGTGGCTGGTCCTCGGCTCGATCGCCTGCGGCGTTGTCTTGATCGTCCTGGGCACGTGGTGGAGACAGCCACTCGACGCACTGGCCGGCCGGGTCAGCCCCGATCAGTTCGACCTCGAGGGCGTCCTTCCAATCGCCTACACGGTGCTGGCGGCAAGCGCGGTCCTCGCCATCGGCACCGTCACGCGGCGAACCGGCCTGGCCGTCGCCGGCGGCTTCGGCGCCTACCTAGTGGCTCGGCTGCTCAGCCCGACCCTCCGACAGCATCTCATCCCCCCGGTCCACTCGCTCACGCCCGGGACGAGCGCCCCCCGCGGGATCTTCACGGCGTGGGTCATCAACCACGGCTTCACCGACGCTCACGGACATTCGATCCCCGGCGGTGCCCCCAGCACCTGCTTCAACGGACCCAGCCTCAGCACCTCCTGCCTCGTTCATCACCACGTCTACCAGAGCTTCGTCTACGAGCCGGCGAGCCGGTTCTGGCCACTCCAAGCCGCCGAGGCAGGCATCCTCATCACGATATCCCTCGCACTCCTCGGCCTCGGCGTCTGGTGGCTCAACCGGCAGACGTTTCAGCCCCGCCAGCGCGCGGAAGAACAGGCGACAGCCAGAACCACCGAACGGTCGAAGGGCGTCAGGTTCTCACCTACGACGACACAAGACGCGGACGAAGGCCTCGCAGAGGCCAGCAGCCGAAAGTGCCGCTCCGTCGCCGACGCAACAGTCTCGGTGACGCTGCCGCTCTCGGCAGAGACCGGCAACCTGGCGACCGGGTCCATACCTTTGCCCGAAACGAAGCAGGACAGCATCCGTACCCAGCTGACCGCCCCGCTCCTCGCCACCTGCGGGGTCCGGCCTGACCTCGGCCCGCCCGTCCCCGACGACGACGGGCGCGGAGTACCCCGTTGTTGCGAAAGCGGGGCACGCGGCACTCCTCCCCGCAAATTTCGCCAGCAGGGGACCTCGCGCCAACCGGCCCGAACCTGCTCCGCGCGAATGTCGGCGTCCGCGAGCGGCTTCACGATGTCGACGACGCCCAGAGCGCGGGTGAAAACGCGCCTGCCGCGCGCAGCAGGACGCGGATGTCATCGGCGAGATGGGCGTGCGATCACGAATGCGGGTCTGCGGTTGGTCGCAGCGGGCCGAGCCGTGAGCCTCGCTGCTTGACCCATGAAGCGGTCCCGCTTGCGTGAGCGGTCGCGCGCGGTGCAGGAGCAGACGCCCGCAGAGCTTTCTATCCGGTGCCTTCGGGGTCGCCCGCATCGGGCAGGGGGACGAAGCGCTTTAGCTTGCCGGAAGCCAGTCGTGGCAGGCGCTCCACTCGTGTGATTTGGACCTCTGGCTCGTGGATCGCGAGCGCGGTCAGAGCGGCCGAGACTTTGAGCCGGAGCTGCTCGAGGTCCAGCTCACCCTGACACACGACCGCGACGCTCACCCCGCGTCGCGTCTGCCGGACCTGGTATTCGACCACGTTGCGCTCGCCGGCGAGCGCGGACCCGAACACGTAGGGGTGGACGCTGCGGCCGTCGGGATAGACGAAGCCGTCCTCGTGGCGTCCCCGGATGTCTTCAATGCGCCGGTGCTGGGATCCGCATGCACAGGGCTCGTCGAGCAGCGTGACTTCGTCTGTGATCTCGTAGCGAATGAGTGGCAGAGTCAGGTTGTAGAGGTTGGTCAGGTACACCTTTGCTGCGCGGACTCCGGCGGGCACGGGTCTGCCCGCGGCATCGACCGGTTCGATCAGAAGAAGATCGTCGGTCAGGTGCATTCCTGGACCGTTTCCGCACGAGGCCGCGCAACCGCCCGCCTCGGATGCACCCCAGACGTTCAGCACCACGGCCTTCCACGTTTCTTGTAACCCGGCTCGGATCTCCGGGAGCAGCGGTTCGCTGATCGCGGAGATCAGAGCGGGCGCGATCCGAAGCCTGCTTGCTCTGGCTTCGTGGGCCAGCTGGTACAGCGCCGACGAGTAGCCCTCTAGCACCTGCGGCCGAAGGGAGTTCAGGCCCGCAACGATCTCCTCCATCGGGATGGTCATCGGGAACCGGTGGATCGCGAGGTCTGGGCTCGCGAACGTCTGTCCGATCGCGCTGCTGATGTGGACGGGATGCGCGGCTCCGATCTTGGCCATCACGACAGGACCTCGCCGAGCCGCTCGATAACCAGACAGCGCTCGCCAGCTGTACCGCCTCAGCGACAGGTAGCAGAGCGTCCAGGCATCCCAGTCGTACACGAACACACCGCGGCGTCCGCTCGATCCACCCGACTCGACCGCGTGGTAGCGCTCCAGGAGATACACGTCCGTCGTGAGCTTGGACAGATGCGACTCGATCAGGTCCAGGCTCAACGCCGGGCCGGTCACGATCGAATCAAAGTTGATCATCAGGTCGTTTTTGGTCATGACCGGGATCTCGTTGAGGTCGTGCTCGGTGATCCGATCAGGCTCGCATTGCGACAATCGCTCACGGTGCCATGGCGAGCGTTGCCTGGCAGCGGCCAGTAGCTCGCGCAGACGCCTCTCCCGCTCGGCTCGCAGTCGCTCCGCGGGCCACATGATGCGCTCCAGATGCTCGGGCAGCAGCCGCGCTGCTTCAGCAACGTGTCGTTGTCTTAAGACTTCGTACACAAGGTGCGCATAGCTAACCCGATCCGCGGCGCTCCTTCCAGGACCGACACGACTTCCGTCGTGGCGTTGGGCGTTCGCATCTAGTCGAGCGTCGGCCGCGATGCGAGATCCTCGAGGACGGTCTCGCGGCGCTCGAGACTTCCGCTCTCGAACACAAGCAGCCGCGACGGCGAGGCCCGGATGCCCCTGCGGGAGCGAAAGCGAGTCTCGACCCGCGCGTGGGCGCGCACCTCCTGTTCGCCAAAGGTGCGCATCTCGGCGGTGTCGACCGTGGGCTCCGACGGGCGGCCCTCCTATCCCGCGAGTGCAGGAGCCGGTGCTTGCTCGATTCTGGCTAGCCTCGATCGGTCGTTCGACGAAAGCGGTGACCCGCGGGCCGGCGCCGGCGTGATCGGGTTGCCACGGCCTCACTGGTCTCGCGGTGGCCGGGGGGACGGCTGCTTCACCCCGGCGATGCACAGGCCGAGCCGCTCGAGGCCAGCCGGATCCGCGCACTATTGCTTCTCCACGCGTCGGGCGTACCCTCGGACCCGGATCGAGCGTCGGGGCTCGGCCATCCCCGTGATCGGCTCGCGGAGAGCAATCGCCGGCGTTGCGAGCTGCTCACCACTCCTTTGCCACGCACTCAGCCGTCGTGCCGCGGGCGGCCGGACGACTGCATGGCCCGGATGATGCGCAAGTCGAACCGCGCGAGGTCGACGTCGGACGCCGCGCTATCCCTTCCGTAGAGCATCTGACTACTGGTTTGCCACGGCGGCAGCAACGGTGGCGGGCGATTCCTCCCCCCCGGATGCGGTGGTGGACCCTTCCCACCGCTGCTCCCGGTTGAAGGAGTCGCC
>JAFAZZ010000540.1 GCA_019239375.1 Solirubrobacterales bacterium
GCGTCTCGCAGGTCATCCCCGACCGTCTCAAGCGGCTGGTCTTCCACACCGCGTTCGTGGTGGCGGACGGTGCCAGCGTCAACGACGAGTTCCCCGACGATCAGACCGCCATGTTCGAGGCGGCGGCGCAGGCCAGCCCCGACGGAACCGTCGAATGCTCGTGGGAGGTGTTCCGCGATCTGTTCATCCAGGACGCCTCGCCCGAGGCGGCCCGCTCGGTGTGGGAGCGGCTCGTGCCCCAGCCATTCGCACCGTGGGCCGAGAAGCTGGACCTGCGTGAGTTCTACCGCGGGGAGCTTCCTCGGAGCTACGTCGCCGTAGCCGACGATCTGGCATTGCCGCCGGGCCGGTGGCACCCGGGCATGTCGTCGCGGCTGGGCGAGTTTAAGCTCGTCGAGATGGGCGGCAGCCACGAGGTGATGTTCACCCGGCCGGCCGAGCTCGCCCGCAAGCTCGCCGATGCCGCCAACGACTGAGCCGGCGTCTTGTCGTTGACGCCGGCCGAGGTGGTCGAGCCGGTGCGCGCGCCGTCCGCCAGGAGTTGGCGCCGCATGTGGTGCGCCCGCCTCGTGAGCCCACGCCGGTGCCCCCTTGAGCCTACGCGGCGCCGGCGCTGTCACCGGGTCGTTTGAGGTTTCTTCGAATTATTCGAAGTTTCGTGAGTTCCCACGCGCCGGGGTTGTATACAGTGCGTTCTCGACGGTGGCGAACGAGAGACCTGGGTGGATGGCGGCGCCGAACGAGCATGACCTGACGGGGGTGCGGGAACGCGGATTGACGGAGAGGCGGAGGACCAGGTTGACGGCGCGGAGGACCAGGTTGACGGTGGCGCGGAGGACCGGGTGGCGGGGCGGACCCTGTTGACGGTGGCGGGGCGGACCAGGTTGACGCCGGCGCGGAGGACCGCCACGAGCGCGCAGAGGACCGCCTTGACGGCGCGGAGGACCGCCTCGACGGCGCGGAGGACCGCGTCGACGGCGAGGCGGTCGCTTCCCTGGAGGGACGCGACGTGAAGGCGGCACGTCTGGTGGAGATCGGAAGTCCGCTGGTTATCGAGGAGGTGGCGGACCCCAGTCCCGGCCCGCGGGATGCCGTCGTCAAGGTCGAGTTCGAGGGCATCTGCCGGACGGACTGGCACACGTGGGTGGGGGACTGGTCGTGGATCGGGCTGGCGCCGGCGCTGCCGATCACGATGGGTCACGAGCTCGCCGGGACGGTGGTCGCAGTGGGTGACAGCGTGAGCAGCGTCAACGTCGGCGACCGCGTCGCGGTGCCGTTCCACGAGGCCTGTGGTCGCTGCTCGTACTGCCGGGCCGGACGGTCGAACCTGTGCGACGCGCTCGAGTTCCTGGGCATGACCCACGACGGGGGCTACGCCGAGTATGTAAACGTCCTGAACGCGGACCTGAATTGCGTGCCACTGCCGGACGCGGTGCCGTTCGACGCCGCGGCGGCGCTCGGCTGCCGGTTTATGACCGCGTGGCACGCGCTCCAGCACCAGGCGTCGCTCCGGGCCGGGGAATGGGTCGCCGTGCACGGCGTGGGTGGCATCGGGCTATCCGCCGTGCAGATCGGTGTGGCGCTTGGCGCCGGCGTCGTGGCGGTGGACATCGACGAGCGCAAGCTGAAGGCGGCGCGCGAGCAGGGCGCGGCGGCCACCGTCAATGCGCGCGACGGCGATGTGGTCGAGGCGGTCAAGGAGGCGACCGGGGGAGGGGCTCACGTGTCGCTGGGGGGACTGGGCACGGCCTCACTGGTGAACGCGGCACTGATGAGCCTGCGTAAGGGCGGGCGCCTCGTCCAGGTCGGCCTGACCAGCAAGGAGGAGCAGGGCATCGTCGGGATCCCGCTCGACGAGTTGATCGAGGCGGAGCTGACGATCGTGGGCAGCGTCGGCAATCCGCACGTTCACCTGCCGGCGCTGCTCGAGGTGGTCGGCGCCGGGCGGCTCGACCCCGCCGGTTTGGTAACCGAGCGAATTGCACTGGACGGGGCACAGGGGGTGCTCGAGCGGATGACCGGGTTCGACACCATCGGCTTCGCGGTCATCGACCGCTTCTGATGCAACGAACGGGGGCGGGCGACGGGCCGCATCGCCCCCGATGGGAGGACTCGGGCGGCGACGGGCCGGACCGCCGGGATGGGAGGACCCGCCCGGCGGCGGGCCGGACCGCCCCGATGGGAGGACCCGGGCGGGGGCGGGCCGGACCGCGCCGATGCAAGGGCCTGGGGGCGGGTCGCACCGCGCGGATGGGAGGACCGCGCCGGCGGCGGGTCGCACCACGCCGATGGAGGAGGACCGGGGCCGCGGCGGGCCGCACCGCGCCGATGCAAGGACCGGGGCATGCGGCCGCACCGCGCCCCGATCCAACGACCGGGGCAGGCGGCGGGCGCACCCCCGCTTGACTCCGCCCCGCACCCAGCATAGTGTCTCTTGTATACTCTGCACACCAGCTCGCCGCGCGGCGCACGGTGGCGCCAAAGTGCCCCCGCCGGTGCGACGCAGGCGCGCCGGGACACCCTCGCGCCGAACCCGGAAAAGCCGCTCGATGTCCACATCCAAAGGCCGCGTCGTGCGGCGTCCTCCTCGCTACGGCCTCCGCAGCCATGACGATTCCGGCGCGCTCCGTCCCGAGCGGCCGCCGTCGCTCGCCGAGCACGTGTGCCGGGTAATCCGCGACGACATCCTTTCCGGGCGTCTGCCCGCCGGGGCACGGCTGACCGAGGCGATGGTGATGGAGCGGACGGCGGTTAGCCGGACGCCCGTTCGCGAGGGGTTGCGCACGCTCGAGGGCGAGGGCTTGGTGATCACCTATCGCAGCCGGGGAACGTTCGTCACCTACCGGCTCACGCCGGACGAGGCCAAGCTGATCTACGACGTTCGCCTGGTCCTCGAACCGCACCTGACCAGCCTGGCTGCCCATCGGATGACGCCGGAGACGCTGGCCACGGTGGAGAACGTCCTGGCGCACTTCGTCGACGCGCTCGACAACGCCGAGCCGCGCGAGGCCGGGCAGCTCGACGCCGACTTTCACCTGGCCATCTACGAAGCCAGCGGCAGCGAGCTGCTCAGCGTGCTGCGCGGGTACTGGACGCGGCTCCAGCTGGAGCTATCCGAGCGCGTCTACAACACCGAGCTGCCGCGCCGCTTCCTGAACGAGCACCTGAACATCTTCGACGCGCTACGAGACGGCGACGGCGCACGCGCGCAGAAGCAGATGAAGATCCACATCGAGCACGGACGCGCGACGATCGTCAAGGCGCTGAAGGGCTAAAGGCTATGGGCAACCTGAAGTTCGGGCTCGCACTGGAGAACTTCACTCCAGCCGAGAAGGTTCCCGATGTCGCCTCGATCGTGACCTACGCGCGCCGCGCCGAGGAACTGGGCTACGAGTCCCTGTGGGCGTGGGACCACATGTTCCTGGGCAGCGGCCGGCCCTTCCCGTTCCTGGAGTCGCTTTCGACGCTGGCCTTGCTGACCGCCCACACCGAGCGCGCCGAGCTGGGCACGGGGATTCTGGTCCTGCCGTTGCGCCGCGCGGCGGTGCTGGCGAAGACGGCGGCCAGCATCGAGATCATGTCGGGCGGGCGGCTGACGCTGGGTATGGCCGTGGGCTGGTACGAGCGGGAGTTCGACGCCTGCGGGGTCCCGTTCAAGCAACGCGGCAAGATCTTCGAGGAGAACCTGGCGCTGATGAAGGAGTTCTGGACCGGGGAGCGCGTCTCAGGCTCGGCCGGCGGGATCGAGTTCCGTAACGCCGTCATGCTGCCTACGCCCGCGCCGCGGCCCCGTCCGCGGCTGCTGATCGGCGGCTACGTCGATCGGGTGCTGCGCCGCGTGGCCGAAAAGGGCGACGGCTGGCTCACCTACTTCTACGAGCCCGACCCGTTCAGCAGCGCGTGGCGGCGGATTCGCGAGCACGCCGAGGCGGCCGGGCGTGACCCGGACGAGCTGGACAACGTGGCGCAGCTGCCGCTCTGCATCGACGACTCGTTCGAAGCCGCGGACGCACGCGCGCGCCGGTACATCCACGATTACTTCGACCTGCCGGCCTGGAGCGAGTCGACCGCCGAGAGCGCGATCCGCGGCACCCCAGAACAGTGCGCCGAGCAGATCGCCGCGCAGGCGGCGGCCGGTGTCCAGCACATCTGCCTGTGTCCGTGCAACTACGAGATCGAGCAGGTGGAGCGCTTCGCCGCCGAGGTGATGCCGCTCGTGTCGGGGCTGGCCGTGGAGGGTTCCCGTTGAGGACGCGCGGCGAAGGGACCCCCGATGAAGGACGCCCGGTGAGGACGCGAGGTGAAGAGCACGGTGAAGGACGCGTTGAAGGGACCCCCGATGAAGGACGCGCGGTGAAGAGCACGGTGAAGGACGCCCGGTGAAGGACGCTTTGAAGGACGCCCCCGACAAGCGCATGTCGCTGGCGCAGGCGGCCGAGCTGGTGCGCGACGGCGACACGGTCGTCGGCGGCGGCTGCTGCTACTCGCGCACGCCTTGGGCGATGCTGCTCGAGCTGATCCGCGCCGAACGCCGCGGCCTGACCCTGGCGCGCAACCTCATGTGCTACGAGTCGGAGCTGTTCCTGGCCTCGGGTGCCGCCGCCAAGCTGGTCTCGAGCTGGGTCGGGATAGGTTTGCGCTGGGGGATCCCGAAGGTGTTCCGCGAGTACGTGGAACGCGACCCCTCGATCTATGAGGAATGGAGCCACCTCTCCTTCGGGATGCGGCTGATGGCAGCGTCGATGGGCATGCCGTTCCTGCCCACCGCCTCGCTGCTGGGCTCCGATCTGCTCGATCACACGCCCGCACGGCACATCCGCTGCCCGTTCACCGATCAACTGCTGGTGGCGGTGCCGGCGCTGATGCCCGACGTCGCGCTGATCCACGTCCAGACCGCCGACGCCCTGGGCAACGCCCAGATCGAGGGTCCCGCCTACATGGACGTCGAGTGCGCGCGGGCGGCCGGCACCGTGATCGTCACGGCCGAGGAGATCGTCCCCTCCGAGGCAATCATCCGCACCGCCGACCGGACGGCGATCCCGGGCTTCGTGGTCGACGCGGTGGTCGAGGTGCCGTTCGGCTCCTACCCTCACGAGTGCCACGGCCGGTACGAGGCCGACTTCGAGCACTTCGACGCGTACACCGAAATGGTGAATCGCGACGGCGCGGGCGGGGTGCACGCGTATCTTCAGGAACACGTCCTGGGGCTCGAGAGCTTTGGCGCATTCCTGGACTTGGTAGGCGCGTCGCGCCTGCTCGAGCAGCGCCGGCGGGCCCGGGAGCTGGTGGCGGCATGACCGACGCGACGCCCGTCGAGCTGATGACGATCGCCGGGAGCCGCCTGCTGCGCGATGGGCGCGTCGTGTTCGCCGGCGTCGGCGCGCCGCTGGAAGCGAGCGTGCTGGCCAAGCGGCTGCACGCGCCGTCGCTGACCATCGTCCTCGAGGGCGGCTCGATCGGCCCGCGGATGCTCGCCGGCCGGCTGCCCATCTCGACCAACGAAATGCGGGCCGCGCACGATGCGTTCATGCTCACGTCGATCAACGACCTGTTCCTGTATGGGCAGCGCGGTCACTACGACTACGGGTTCATCGGCGCCGGGCAGCTCGACCAGTACGGCAACGTCAACACGAGCTATATCGGCGATCCGAGCCGGCCCAAGGTCCGCTTGCCCGGGAGCGGTGGCGCCAACGACATCGTCTCGAGCTGCCGGGAGGTGATGATCATGACGCGCCACGAGCCCCGCCGGTTCGTCGAGCGGGTCGACTTCGTCACCAGCCCCGGCTACCTGAACGGCCCGGAGGCCCGGCGAGCGGCCGGACTGGTGCGCAACCGGCCCACCGCCGTCGTCACTGATCTGGCGCTGCTGGGCTTCGACGAACAGACCGGACGGCTGCGACTCGACGCGCTCCAGCCGGGAGTCAGCGAGGAGCAGGTGCATGCCAACACCGGCTTTGAGCTGCTGGTGTCGGAGACGGTCGACGAGCTGCCGCCACCCACCGACCAGGAGCTAACCGAATTGCGCTGGCTGCGCGAGGGGAATCGCAGTGACATACCGCAGAAGAGAGAGGTGACGTCGGCACCATGACGATTGGTCCATTCATCAACATCGAAGGCGCGGTGGACGTCCACGTCCACTCCGAGCCCGACCTGTTCCCGCGCATCGCCGACGACGTCGGCGTCGCGCGCCATGCCGCTTCGCTCGGCCTGCGCGCGCTGTCGCTGAAGTGCCACTCCGAGCGCACCACCAGCCGCGCCTACATGACCATGCAGCAGGTGCCGGGAATCCAGGTGGTCGGCGGGATCGTGCTCAACCGCGCCGTGGGCGCCATCAACCCTGCGGCCGTCGAGGCGGCGCTGCAGCTCGGAGGCAGGCACGTCTGGATGCCTACCGTGGATGCGGCCAACCACGCCCGCACGTTCGGCTCCACCGGCGTCTACGACAAGCAGGCCAGCACCGTGACCAAAGCCGCAGATGCCGGCATCGAGGTGTTCGACGAGGCGGGCAAGCCGATCGAAGGGCTGATCGACGTGCTCGACCTCACCGCCCAGTATTCGGCCATCCTCAGCACCTGCCACCTGTCGGTGCCCGAGATCAAGCTGCTGGTCAGCACGGCGCGGGAGCGCGGCGTGGAGAAGATCATGATCACCCACCCCTTCTTCAAGGTGCCCGCACTCGACCTGGACACGCTGAAGCAGCTGGTCGACCAGGGCGCCTACGCCGAGTTCGGGTACTGCACCGTGTCGCCGATGTGGAATCACGCGCCGCTCACTCGCGTGGTGGAGGCGATCAGCGCGCTCGGACCCGAGCGCTGCATCCTGATGAGCGACGCAGGCCAGCGGCACAACCCGATGCCGGCGGAGTGCCTGCGCGTGTTCGCGCAGTCGGTGTACGAGTCGGGGATCAGCGAGGAAGGGGTCGAGCGGATGATCAAGGGCAATCCGCTTGATCTGCTCGAGCTGCTGCCGCCGCCGGCGCGGGCGGTACCGCTGGAGCGCGCCGGCGCGGCTCTGGACGGTGACGGCGACCGGCGCGCCGTGCCGGTCGCGGGCGGGGGAGAGGCATCATGAGCACGCGGATTGGCCTGATCGTCCCCTCCTCCAACACCGTGGCCGAGGTCGACTTCTACCGTCGGCTCCCGGCCGACTGCACCCTGCACACCGCGCGGATGTACCTCGAGGAGACCACTCCCGAGGGCGAGTCGGTGATGCTCGACGAGCATCTCCCGCGGGCGACCAGCGATCTCGCCACCGCGCGTCCGGACGTGGCGGTCTTCGCGTGCACGAGTGCCGGGGCGCTCCGCGGCAACCAGTACGAGGCTGAGCTGATCGACCGGATCGGCACGCAGACCGGCGCGGCCACTGTCAGCGTCGCCGCTGCCGTCCGGTGGGCGATCCGCTCCGCCGGCTGCCGTCGCGTGGGGGTAATCACCCCGTACGTCGACAGCCTCAACGAGAAGATCGCGCGCAGCCTGGAAGACGACGGGCTGGAGGTGACCGGGATCCATGGCCTCGGGATCACCGAGAACTTCGCCATCGCCGAGGTTGAACCCGAGCGGATCACTCGGTTCGCGGTCGATTGCTTCGCCGGCAGCGAGATCGATCTGCTGTTCGCCTCGTGCACCAACTTCCGCGGTTTCGACGCCCGGGAGGAGATCCACCAGTCGCTCGGAGTGCCGGTGGTCACCTCCAACCAGGCGGCGCTGGCGGCAGTCCTGGACCATCTCGGCGCTCCGGCCGCCGTGTAGCCCCATGTACAGCGCGCCGTTCGAATACCTGCGCGCGGGTTCCTGGGAGGACGCGGTCGCCCAGCTCCAGCGCGGCGGCGAGGATGCCCACGTCCTGGCCGGCGGGCAGAGCCTCGTGCCGATGATGATGCTGGGCCTGGCCGCACCGCCGGTGCTGGTCGACGTCGGCGCGGCGGACGAGCGCACGATCGATGTGCGCGACGGGTCGCTGGTCCTATCGGCGCTGGTCCGCCACGTCGAGCTCGAGCATTCGGAGCTCGTGCGACGCACCTGCCCGATGCTCGCCGAGGCGGCCGGCTACATCGGCAACGTCCGGGTCCGCCATCGCGGCACGATCGGGGGCTCCCTGGCCCACGGCGAATCGACCGCCGAGCTCGCGACCGTCGCCGTCGCCCACCAGGCCACCGTGCGCGTGCTCGGGCCCTCCGGCCGGCGGACGGTCCCCGCGTCAGAGCTGTTTGTGACGCATCTGACGACCTCGCTCGAGCCGGACGAGGTCATCACCGGGGTCGAGTTCCCGCTCACGGCCGGCCACAGCGGCAGCTGCTTCCTGGAGATGACCCGCCGCGCCGGCGACTTCGCCATGGCCGAGGCGGCGGCGACCGTGTCTCTGGACGTCGACGGTCGCTGCACGCATGCCCGGCTCGTCGTGGGAGCCGTGGCCGACCGCCCGACGGATGTGTCCGAGGCGGCGCGCGCGCTGGTCGGCGAGCCCCCTGCCGACGCGGCCATAACTGAGCTGGCACGCGGAGTCGCCGAGGCAGTGGAGATCGGCCCGAGCGTGCATGCCGGTGTCGGGTACCGGCGCGAGATGGTGGCCGTCCTGATCACGCGCGCGCTCGGCACGGCCATCTCCCGCGCGGCGAGCGGGGGAACGGCGACGAGCACGAACGGACACCGGGTATGAGCAAGCACCAGATCTCGCTTCTCCTCAACGGCCAGCCGATCGAAGCCATGGTCGAGCCCAACATGTCGCTGCTCGAGGTGCTGCGCGTCGAGGCGGGGGCGCCCGAGGTCAAGCTCGGGTGCGGCGAGGGAGTTTGCGGCACCTGCACGGTCCTGCTCGACGGCGATCCGGTCAACTCGTGCCTGCTCTTCGCGGTCCAGGCCGACGGCCGCGAGGTGACCACCGTTCGCGGCCTGGCCGGCGACGTCGAGCTTCACCCCCTGCAGCAGAGCTTCCTCGAGCACGCCGGCTCGCAGTGCGGGTTCTGCACACCCGGCATGCTGCTGACGGCCAAGTGGTACCTGGACGGCCATCCCACCGCCGGTCGCGAGGAGCTGCGGGGTGCCCTGGCGGGCAACCTGTGCCGCTGCACCGGCTACACGAAGATCCTCGACGCGGTCGAGGCCTATCGCGATTCGCTTGCGGAGGTGTCGCATGTCGATTGAGACGGCCGATCCCGAGGTGACCATCGAGGCGCCGGAGCGGCCCGAGGAGGTCGCACCGCCCAGGGTCAAGCCCGGTCCCCATCGAGACTTCGTCGAGAAGGTGGCGGGGACGCTTCGCTACGCCGACGACTGGGGACTGCCGGGCATGCTGCACGGGGTGGTCGTGCGTGCCCAGCTGCCCTCGGCGCGGATCACGGGCGTCGACACGAGCGCCGCCGGCGCGGCTCCGGGAGTGCGGGCGGTGCTGACCGCGGGGGACATCCCCCACAACGGCATCCTGGACGAGGCCAGCGGCCTGGGCGTCGACGCGATCGTCCAGCCCGTGCTGGCCGCGGACCGGGTCCGCTACGACGGCGAGCCGGTGGCGCTCATCGCCGCCGAGACGCCCGGCGCGGCGGCCGAGGCGGCCAGCCTGGTCGAGGTCGAGTACGCAGAGGAGCCGGGCGTGTTCGACCCCGAGGCGGCGCTGCGCGACGACGCCCCTGCGGTCCATCCAGGCGGCAACCGCTATGTCACCTGGCGCTCGGCGCTGGGCGACGTTGACGCCGCGATGCGCTCGGTGGACCTGGTGGTCGAGGAGACCTACCACAGCCAGCGTGTCGACCACGCCTACCTCGAGCCGGAGGCTGGAGTCGGCTGGATCGACTCCGACGGCGTGCTGACCCTGCGCGTCTCGACGCAGGTGATCGAGCACGCGCGAGAGATCGCCGAGATCCTCGAGCTGCCGCACAGCCGCGTCCGGGTCATCGCCGCCTACATGGGCGGCGGCTTCGGCGGCAAGGAGGACCTGACAGTGGAGCCGTTCATCGCTGCCCTAGTCTGGAAGACCCGGCGGCCGGTGCGGATGGTGTGGTCGCGCCAGGAGTCGCTGCTGGCCCGCCACAAGCGCCACCCGTTCACGATGCACTATCGCACCGGGGTCCGGCGGGACGGCACGATCGTCGCGCAGGACGTGCGGATCATCGGCGACGCCGGCGCATACCCGCTGCTCTCCTCGAGGGTGCTGTTCGCCGCCGCGGTCAACTGCACCGGGCCCTACCGCGCGGACAACGCCCGAGTGGAGAGCACCGCGGTGTTCACCAACACCGTCCCGACCAGCGCGATGCGCGGCTTCGGCGCCATGCAAGTGGTGTTCGGCTACGAGTCGCAGATGGACCGGATCGCTGAGCGCCTCGGCCTGGACCCGGCAGAGGTGCGCGAGCGCAACTTCGTGCGGCCCGGGGACCGGCGCGTGACCGGCGAGGCGATCGACACCGGGGTCGGCGTGGGCGAGTGCATGCGCCGGGCCCTGGCCGAGCTCGGCCCGCCTGCCTCGGCCGACGCGACCCAGTCGGGCAGCCGGATCGGACGCGGCTTTGCCTGCAGCATGCAGCCATACGGCCGCTCGGTCTTCTTCGCCGACCGCGCCTCCGCCTGGATCGGGCTGGAGCGGGATGGAACGATGGTCATCCGGGCGGGCGTGACCGACCTCGGCGCCGGCCAGGCCGCGTCGCTGGCGAACATCGCGGGGGAGGTGCTCGGGATCACCGTCGACCGGACCGCGGTGCACATCGGCGACAGCGCGCTGACCCCGCTGACCGGCGGCACGTTCGCCACCCGGCAGCTGTACATGTCGGGCAACGCTGTGCTCAAGGTGGCGCGCGGGCTGCGGGAGAAGCTCGAGCCGGTGGCGGCGGCGCTGCTCGAGTGCAATGCGGACGAGCTTCGCTTCGCCGAGAACCGGGTCTGGGCCGGCAGCCGAGCGATCTCGATCGGCGAGCTCTCACGCGCGGCCGAGCACCAGAGCGTGATGCCCTACCACCACGACACGTTCGACGCCGAGACGGGCAAGTTCGATGCGGAGACGGGTCAGGGCCGCTCGTTCCCCGACTGCACCCACGGCGCGCACGCGGTGGAGGTGGAGGTCGACGAGGACACCGGCGCGGTCCGGATCCTCAAGTACGTCGCGGTCCATGACGTCGGCCGCGCGATCAACATGCAGCGGGTCGAGGGGCAGATCCAGGGCGCGGTCGCCCAGGGCGTGGGCTACGCGCTCAGCGAGGAGGTCGAGGTGTCTGAGGGCGTGGTGTCCTCGACGCTGTTCGCCGATTACCTCATTCCAACCTCGCTCGACCTGCCCGACATCAAGGCGATCGGGCTCGAGTTGCACCCGGGGAAGGGCCCGTTCGGCGCGCGCGGGATCGGTGAGCCGCCGATCGGTCCGCCGCCGGCGGCGCTGGCCAGCGCGATCCAGGACGCCACCGGGGTGCGCCTGCGCCGGCTGCCCATGACCCCCGAGCGCGTGCTGGCGGCGCTGCGGCAGGCTCGGGCGGATTCGGCGGCCGCGGCATCATGAGCACCGCCGTCAAGGTGCTCCCGGGCGGCGCCGCGGTGGCGCTGGCCCAACCGCACCCGCACGGGGGGCCGGCGATCCCGGTGATGGCCGCTGCGCCGCGCGCCTTCCACGCCGCGATGCCGGGCTACCATCCGACGCCGCTGCGCCGTGCGCGCGGGGCCGCCGCGCGCGTGGGCGTCGGCGAGGTGCTGGTCAAGGACGAATCCGAGCGATTGGGATTGCCGTCGTTCAAGGTGCTCGGCGCGTCCTGGGCGGTCTACCGCGCGCTCGTGGAACACCTCGGCGCGACGCTGGAGGAGATCCCAAGCTTCGCGCGGCTCGAGGCCGAGGTCGCTCGTGCGAGGCCGCTGGCGCTCGCGGCCGCCACCGACGGCAACCACGGGCGCGCGGTCGCCCACATGGCGGCCCTGCTCGGGCTCGAGGCGCGCATCTACGTGCCGGCTGACATGGTGCCGGCGCGGGTCGCGGCCATCGAGGCCGAGGGGGCCTCGGTGACCGTCGTGGACGGCGGCTACGACGATGCGGTGGCGCGGTCGGCACGGGACGCGGGCGAGCGCTGTCTGGTCATCTCCGACACCTCCTGGCCGGGATACGAGCGCGTGCCGGCGTGGGTGATCGAGGGCTACAGCACGATCTTCGCGGAGATTGACGAGGCGCTTGAGCGCGAGCAGCATGCCCAGCCCGACGTCGTGGTAGTGCCGATCGGCGTCGGCGCGCTCGCCGCCGCCGTGGTTCGCCATTACTGGTCGCTGCCAGGCGGCCGGGCCCGCTTGGTCGGGGTGGAGCCGACCTCGGCGGCCTGCGTGCTCGAGTCGGTCGGGGCGGGGCGGATCGTCACGCTCGAACATCCCCAGACCTCGATCATGGCCGGGCTGAACTGCGCTACCCCATCGCTGATCGCCTGGCCGCTCGTGTCGGGGGGCATCGATCTGTATCTGGCCGTGCCGGACTCGCTGATCGCTGAGGCCACCCGCGTGCTGGCGGGCGACGGAATCGTGGCCGGCGAATGCGGCGCCGCCGGACTGGCGGCAATGATCGCGCTGAGCGACGATCCGGAGCTGGCCGAGGCGCGGGGGATGCTGGGACTGGGCGAGACCTCCCGCATGCTGCTGATCTGCACCGAGGGCGCCACCGATCCGGAGGCGTACCGGCGACTGACCGGAGCGGACGCATGAGCATGGCCACGGTCCCCGCCGTCCGCGCCTCGACCGCGGTGCGCAGCGCGACCATCGAGCTGCTGCGCCACCGCGGCATGACGACGATCTTCGGCAATCCGGGCTCGACCGAGCTCGGCCTGCTGGTCGATCTTCCCGACGACTTCCGCTACGTGATGGCCTTGCACGAGTCGGTGGTCGTGGCGATGGCCGACGGCTACGCACAGGCCACCGGCCGCCCGGCGTTCGTGAACCTGCACAGCGCCTGCGGCGTGGGCAATGCGATGGGCGCCGTGGTCAACGCCCATCACAATCGCGCACCGCTGGTGATCACCGGCGGCAACCAGGACCGGCGCCACCTCGCGCTCGAGCCGTTCCTGTTCGCTCGCGGCGCCGAGTTGATGTTGCCGTACGTCAAGCGCGCCGAGCAGCCGGCACGAGCCGAGGACGTCCCGGCGGCGCTCGACCGCGCCTGGGCGCTGGCCCAGACGCGGCCATACGGTCCGGTGTTCGTGTCGGTGCCGGCGGACGACTGGGACGCGCCCGCTGCGGGAACGTCGCCGCTGGCGGTGGGAGGCGAAGTGCGGGGGAGCGCCGAACCGGACCCCGACACCGCCGACGAACTGGCCCGCCGGCTGGCCGATGGCCCGGTGGCATTGGTGGTCGGCGCCGGCGCCGATCGCGACGGGGCGTGGGATGAGCTGACCGAACTGGCCGAGCGCCTCGAGGCCGTGGTTTGGGCAGCACCTCAGTCGGGGCGCCTCGGCTTTCCCGAGGACCATCCGCTCTACCGCGGGCACCTAGCGCCCAGCTACGCCACCGCGGCGGCGCAGCTACAGGGGGTGGCGGTGGCGCTGGTGGCGGGCGCGCCAGTGTTCGCATTCCTGCCCTACGAGCCGAGCGACCAGCCGCTGCCCACGCTCTTGCACATCACCGACGACCCCGACGAGGCGGCGCGGGCTCCGAGCGGGCTGAGCGTGATCGGCGACGTCCGCGCCCTCGCGGCGGCGCTGCTCGAGCGCCTGCCGCCCAGCCCCAACGGAGCGAGCCGCGGCCGCCGCGCGGCGCCGGAGCCGCCGCCGGGATCGACTCCAATCTCTCCCGCCTTCCTCATGGCCACCCTCGCCGGGGTGCTTCCCGACGACGCGGTCCTCGTCGAGGAGTCCCCGTCGAATCGAAACGACCTGCGCCGGCACGTGTGGATCCGTCGGCCACAGAGCTTCTTTGCCTGCGCCAGCGGCGGCCTCGGCTTCGCCATGCCGGCGGCGGTCGGGATCAAGCTCGGCCACCCAGAGCGCCCGGTGATCTGCCTGGTCGGCGACGGGTCGGCGCTGTACGCGCCCCAGGCGCTGTGGAGCGCGGTGCAACTGCGAACACCGGTGACCTTCATCGTGGTCAACAACGCGCGCTACGCGATCCTCGAATCGGTGGCCGCCTTCGGAGGCCTGGAGGGCGTGCCGAGTCTGGAGCTGCCGGGCGTCGACTTCGTGGCCATGGCGGCCACCTACGGCTGCCCGGCCGCGCGCGTGAGCGACCCGGAGCGCCTGGGCGAGGCGATTGAGCGCGCCATCGAGGCTGGTGGGCCCGGGCTGCTCGAGGTGGCGGTCGACCGAACCGTCCCGCCGCTGCTGCCGGCGGCGGGCGTGGCCGCATGACCGTCGCGCTCCGAGTGTCGCCGGCTGCGACGGAGTCAGCGCTATGACCACCCCGGCTTCGTGGTTGCATGTCGATTCCACGTTGTATACGCTGCACGATGCGCGCTGGGACGCCGGATAAGTGAGTCAGTTCACCCATTACCTGACGCTCCCCTTCCTGTGGCAGGGCCTGCTGATCGCGATCGAGATCTCGGCAGCTGCCTTCTTTGCCGCGCTGCCGTTCGCGCTGGGCTTGGCGCTGATGCGCATGTCGCGCAACCTGATCGTTCGCTGGCTGCCCGTGCCGTTCATCTGGGTCATGCGCGGGACCCCGATCCTGCTCCAGCTGCTGTTCTGGTACAACGTGCTGCCCCTGATCGGGATCCGAACGAGCGCGATGGCCACGGCGATCATCGGCCTGGCGCTCAACGAGATCGCGTTCATGGCCGAGATCATTCGCGGCGGGCTGCTGGCGGTGAAGCAGACCCAGCGCGACGCCGCCGCCGCGCTCGGCCTCAAGCGTTGGCAGGTGCTCCACCGGATCGTGCTCCCACAGGCGCTGCGCACGATCGCCCCGGCCATGTCCAACGAGGCGATCATTATCGTGAAGAACACCTCGCTGGCGTCGGTGATCACGGTCGGCGAGCTCACGCTGCGCTCGGAGCAGGTCGTGTCGACGAACTTCGAGTACGTGCCCGTGTTCGCCGCCGCCGGCGTGCTCTACCTGGTGGCCACGACCGGCATCGTGCTCTTCCAGGGGTGGCTCGAGGCGCGTCTGAACATCGAGCGGCGAGCCAGGCTCACTGCGCAGGCGGCGCTGCGTGCGCGCGAGGCCGGCTTCCTCGCCCCCGCTTTGGCCTCGGGCGAGGGGATGCCGGCCACGGCGCCGGCGCCGGCCAACGGGAAGCGGCACGCTTGGGGCCCGCTCGCGCGGCTGATCGGCCGTGGGCCCCGCACCGAGGCCACCGGTACGCCCGCGAGCGCCCCGGCGGCGTCGAGGGACATCGTGAGCGCGCTCGAGGCGTCCAAGGAGGCATATGGCCGGCCGGGTGAGCCGTACGTCCAGATCCGTGACGTGCGCAAGGCGTTTCATGGCAAGCCGGTGCTCAAGGGCGTCTCGCTCGAAGTGGAGCCCGGCAACGTCGTGTTCCTGATCGGCCCGAGCGGCTCGGGCAAGACGACGCTGCTGCGGACGATCAACCATCTGGAGAGCGTCGACAGCGGCGAGATCCTCGTCGGCGGCGAGTATGTGGGCTACCGGCGCACTCGCCACGGGCTGGCCCCGATGCGCGATCCCGCGGGAGCGCGCGCCAAAGCCCGCATCGGCATGGTCTTCCAGCACTTCAACCTGTTCGACCACCTCACGGTGATGGAGAACATCATGGAGGCGCCGGTGCGGGTCTACGGTCGCAAGCCCGACGAGGTGCGGCGCGAGGCGCGCGGCCTGCTGGCCTGGGCCGGTCTGGGCGAGCACGAGAACCACTACCCGCATCAGCTCTCGGGTGGGCAGCAGCAGCGCATCGCGATCATCCGCGCGGTCGCCACCCATCCACGCTTGATGTTGTTCGACGAGCCCACCTCGGCGCTCGACCCGGAGCTCGTCGGCGAGGTTCTGCAGCTGATGCGGCGCCTGGCCGAGGCCGGCATGACCATGGTCGTGGTCAGCCACGAGATCGTCTTCGCCCGCGAATGGGCCGACAAGGTCCTGTTCATGGCCGACGGCTCCCTGATCGAGCAGGGCACGCCCGAGGAGCTGTTCCGCAACCCGCGGGAGGAGCGCACGAAGTCGTTCCTGAGGCTGATCGACGCTCGGATGGCGGGGGCCCAGAGTTCAACGCCGACGGAGCAGGAGATCCCTTGATCACGAGCGGACTGGCAGAGGACTTCGTCCTGGCGCCGGCGCGCTGCGTGGCGCGCACGCTCCGGCGCGGACAGACGCTGCGAATCACCGATCTCGAGGGCCAGCAGGTGGCCGACGTGATCGCGTTCGCGCTCCCGGACCTGTCGGACCGGCTGTGGCCGTCTACGACGATCCGGCTGAACGGCACCGTCTACCTGACCACCGGGCACACGCTCTATTCGGAGCTCAGCCGCCCGCTGTTGAGCATCGTCGAGGACACGTGCGGCCGCCACGACATCCTGGCGGGATCGTGCAACGCCGAGATCGACAAGATCCGCTACGGCGTCGATGACCACCGCGGGTGCGTGGAGAACTTCGTGGAGGCGATCGCGCCCTGGGGGCTCGGCCGGCCCGACGTGCCGATGTCGTTCAACGCCTTTATGAATTGCCCGGTCGAGCCGGACGGAAGCTGGTCGATCGTGGAGCCGGCCTCGCGCGCGGGCGACTACATCACGCTGCGCGCCGTGACAGACGTCCTGGTGGCGGTCTCCAACTGCCCCCAGGACCTCAATCCATGCAACGCAGGAGAGTTGAAGCCGCTGCGGATCGCAGTATCGGCGGCTTCGCAGAGCCAGGGAGAGGAGAAACCAACATGACCCATGTCGCGAGATTTGTCAGGCTCGGCGCGATAGCGCTGGCCGCCATCGTGGTGATCGCCGCCTGCGGCTCGAGCAGCTCCAGCAGCTCGAGTGCGGCGGGCGCCTCGAGCGGCTCGAGCGCCACCAGCGCATCGGGCGGCACCAGCGCCTCCGGCAGCGGCAAGACGTACATCATCGCCACCTCGGCCGACTTCCCGCCGTTCAGCTCGCGGTCGGCCGACAACCCGAACGAGATCGTCGGCTTCGAGCCGGACATGATGAAGGCGGTCATGGATCACCTCGGCTGGAAGTACAAGTGGGTGACCAGCGACTTCAACGGCCTGATCCCGGCCGTGCAGAGCGGCCGGGTCGACATGGTCGTCTCCGACGTGTACGACACCCCGACGCGCGAAAAGGTCGTCGACTTCATCGACTATCTCAAGACCGCACTGTCGGTGATGGTGACCAGCTCGAACGCGTCCAAGGTCAAGTCGTTCATGGACCTCTGCGGCAAGCCGATGGGCATCCTCACCGGAGCGTCGACTGAGCTCCAGTTCGCCCAGCAGGCGAGCAAGGCGTGCACGCAGGCGGGCAAGCCCGCGATTGACATCCACTCCTATTCGGCGGTGGCGCAGGAGGTGCCGGCGCTCAAGAACGGGAACCTGTATGCGATGTTCGAGGATACGATCACCGAGCATCTGATCGCCAACAAGGAGCCCGCCTTCAAGGTCGTGTTCGACGATGCCCAGGCGTCGACCCCGCTCGGGATGGCGGTCAAGAAGAGCGGCCCGATCGAGACACAGCTGCGGGGCGCAGTCAAGTGGTACGTGTCGACACCGCAGTACAAGGCCACCGCGACGAAATGGGGCCTGCCGGCCACGGCCCTGATCGCCAACCCGTAGCTCGTAGCGTCCGCGGGTGCCGGCGCGCTTCAGGCCTCGCCGGCACCCGCCACATCCGTCAGGAGACCGGACAGCATTGAACGAGCACTCCCTGCGCCTCGATCCGACTCGCCTGGGGCGGACGCTCGATGATCTGGCCGAGATCGGCAACCGTTACGCCGGCACGCCCGGCGAGCTGGCCGCCCGCGACTACCTGCTGGGCGCTTTCAACGCGCTCGGGCTGGCCGAGGTCCGGCTCGAGCGCTTCCAGTACCTGGCCTACGAGCGGGGCCCGGCCGCCTGCGCACTGAGCGGTCCGGCGCGGGTCGAGTTCGAGTGCCATCCGCTCCAGTACACAGCCACCGGGGAGGCGGCGGGCGAGGCGGTCTACCTGGGCGAGGCCGCCGAAGGCGACCTCGAGCGGATCGATGCGCGGGGTGTCGATCTGGCCGGGAAGATCGCGGTGGTGCACAGCATGTTCCCGTTCGACCTGGTCTCCATTCTCGAGCAGCGCGGGATCGCCGGCCTGGTCCACATCTGCGAGACGCCGGACGGCATCGTGGGCAACTTCACCGGCGCGCTTTACCCGCCGCCGCTCGAGGCGCCGTGGGATGGCCGTCCGACCGCCTACTGCGGGGTGACGATCTCGCAGCCGGACGGCCGCGTCCTCATCTCCGCCCTCACGGACGGGGCGCCGGCGGAGATCCGCCTCAGCCACCACGGTGGCTATCGCGAAGCCACCGCGCACAACGTGGTGGGTGCGATCCCTGGCCGCGACCCGGGCCAGGTCATCCTCTCGGCGCACTACGACAGCCAGGCGGAGGGTCCGTGCGTGTACGACAATGGCAGCGGCCTGGCCAGCCTGCTCGACACCGCCCGGGTGCTGCTGGAGAGTGCCCCGCGGCGCACGATCGTGCTGCTCGCCTCGGGGGCCGAGGAGATCGGGGTGTGGGGAGCCTCCGCCTATGTACACGCGCACGCGCGGGAGATGGGCGAAGTCGCCGGCATGGTCAACCTGGACGGGATCGCCAGCGCTTACCCCGCTCATCGCGAGATCTGGTCGGCCGACGCCGCGTTGCTCGAACTCGCGGTGCAGACAGGCCGAGCGCAAGGTTGGGAGCCTTATCGGGTGATGAACGTCCGCAGCACGTTCTCCGACCATGCTCCGTTTGCCGACGTCGGCATTCCTGCCTGCCTGCTTTGGCGTCCCGACTATCCCTACTACCACTCGCGCGGCGACGTCCGTGCGCTGGTCGACGAACGCGCGGTCGCCGAGACCGCCGGCGTTTCGGCGGCGCTGGCGCACCGACTGGCTGCGGATCCCACGGCGCTCCCTCAGCGCGTCGGTATTCCATGAAAGAGAGCGGATTCTTCGACCTGCTGACGCGTCAGGTCCGCGGCGACCTCGCCGGGGCGCCATCCGCGGTCCGGCGGCGGTTCTCGGACGCCGGGCGGGTGCAGCGCTGCGGCAACATCGCCGAGCTGCGCGTGCTGGCGCGCCGGCGCGTCCCCCAGGCGGTATTCGACTACGTTGACGGCGCCGCCGGGGACGAGGTGAGTGCCGAACGCAACCAGGCCGACCTGCGCCGCCTCGCGATCCTGCCCCGGGTGCTAACCGGCGCCGCCGAGATCGACCTGAGGACCAGCGTCCTCGGACGGGCGCTACCCGTACCGCTACTGGGCGCGCCCACCGGGATGACCGGGATCGTCCACCACGAGGGCGAGATCGCCATAGCCCGGGCAGTCCACGCCGTCGGCGGCCTGTACGTGCTCTCATCGGTGGGATCGTGCAGCGTCGAGGAGGTCGCCGAGGCTAGCTCGGGGCCATTGTGGTTGCAGCTGTACGTGCCCGGCGACCGCGGGGATGTCCGGGAGCTGCTCGAGCGCGCGCGTCGCGCAGGGTACCTCGCGCTCGTCGTGACCGTGGACGTGCAGCGCGCGGGTGCTCGCGAACGCGACCGGCGCAACCGCTTCGGGCTCCCGCCACGGATCACGCTGCGCTCGTTGGCGCAAGGCGTGGCGTGTCCCCGGTGGTCGATCGACTTCCTCCGGCATCCGCGTTACCTGTCCGAGGGCGCTCGGCGCATCCACGCCTCAGGTGGTGCGCCGGCCAGCCTCAGTGCGCTGATCAACCGCATGTTCGATCCAGCGCTGAGCTGGAACGACATCAGCTGGCTGCAGGAGCAGTGGGAGGGCCCGATCGTGCTCAATGGGCCTTCTCCGCGTCGAGGACGCCGAGCAGGCGGCGCGGCTCGGCCTCGCCGCCGTGGTCGTCTCCAACCATGGCGGGCGTCAGCTCGACCACGCGCCGTCCACGATCTCGGTCCTGCCCGCGGTGCTCGACGCCGTGGGCTCGGACATAGAGGTGTACATGGACGGCGGCATCCGGCGCGGTGTGGACATGCTGAAGGCACTCGCGCTCGGAGCGCGGGCTTGCCTGTCCGGGCGCGCGCTCGTGTATGGCTTGGCCGCCGGAGGCGAGGCCGGCGCCAGGCGGGCCACGGAGCTGCTGGTGGACGAGTTGCGGCTAGCGATGACGCTGGCGGGCTGCCGCTCGCTGCGCGAGCTCGACCGCGGCTGCATCACGACAGTCGACGGCGGCTGGATCACGACAGTCGACGGGTACGACGGGAACCCGCCATCGAGCATCGGCTAGGGGTGCGCGGCACATCGAGCGAACCTCGTGCAGCGCAATCTCGGACGGTAGTTCGCAATGTTGCATTCGCGCTCTCGACCTTGTATACACCGCATACTCGGCAATCGCGGGTCCCTCGCCGGGGGGCACGAACCGAACTCGGGAGACGGAGGAGCATGACAACGACCACGGCGCGCAACGAGCGGGGCGCGGACACGATCAGCGCGGGGACGGTCGAGATACGCTCGATCGACTACGTGCCGGTCAGCGAGCGGCACGGCAAACCGTGGCATCTCGGTCCGGTGTGGTTCCAGGGCAACGCTCAGCTGTCGACCCTGGCCGTCGGCGCGATCGGCGTGGCCGCCGGGCTCAACCTGATCTGGGCCCTGATCGCGATCATCACCGGCGCGCTGGTCGGGACGCTGTTCATGGCCTTCCACTCGGCCCAGGGCCCGAAGCTCGGACTCCCGCAGATGATCCAGTCCCGGGCGCAGTTCGGCTACTTCGGGTCGCTGTTGCCGGTGGTGGTTGCAGTCATGCTGTTCATCGGCTTCAACGTCTTCAACACGATCCTGGGCGGCGACGTCATCCAGCAGCTGTTCCCGGGGCTTCACAGCAAGTTCCTGGCCTATCTGCCGGTAGTGATCCTGTCCCTGGTGCTCACGATCTTCGGTTACCAGCTCATCCACGCCGGGTTGCGCTGGGCCACCTGGCTGTTCATCGTCGTCTACGGCTTCTTCACGATCGGGGCGCTGTTCACGGTGAACGCGCCGCACGGCGCGTTCGATCTCGGCAAGTTCGACATTGGGCTGTTCCTGGTGCAGTTCGGGGCGGTGGTGAGCTATCAGCTCACGTGGGCCCCGTACGTTTCCGAATACTCGCGCTACCTGCCGCCCGAAACCAAGACCTCGACCGTGTTCTGGTGGACTTACTGGGGGTCGGTGGTGGGCGCGATCCCGATGCTGGTCGGTGCGTTCATCCTGTCTGCCGCCACGACCGCAGAGCCGGTGGCCCAGGTGCATCACGTGGCCAACCAGATCTTCTCCGGGTTCGGGCCGATCATCATGGTCCTCTCGATTCCTGGCCTGGTCGCGGTCACCGCGATGAACATGTACAGCGGCGGGCTGTCGACGCTGACCACGGTTGACACGGTCAAGCGAATTCGCCCGACGTTCACGGCCCGCTGGATCAGCATCCTGTTCATCACGGTGATCGCCACCGTGCTCGCGCTGACGCTCTCTTCGCACTTCCTGGCGAACTTCAACAACTTCCTGCTGCTCGTCCTGTATTTCATGATCCCGTGGACTGCGGTCAACCTGATCGACTTCTTCTTCGTCCGCAAGGGCAACTACGCGATCAGGGAGCTGTTCATCCCACGGGGGATGTACGGCATGTGGTCGTGGCGCGGCCTGATGGCCTACACGATTGGGTTCGTCTGCATGATCCCCTTCATGAACACCACGATCTACGAAGGTCCGGTGGCCAAATCGTTGTCGGGCGGCGACATCTCGCCATTTATCGGATTCCCGATCGCGGCGATTCTCTACTACCTGTTCAGCCGCAACATCGACGTGGCGGCCGAGGCCAGGGTGGCGGCAGAGCAGAAGTCGCTGCTTGAGGCCGAGGCCCAAGCGCACGAGGAGATCGGTGAGGAGCCGGCGTTCGATGTGGGCGCACGCGTGGTGGATGAGCTCGAGCCCACGGGCGAGATCGAGCGCCATCCGAACGCATGACGTCTCTCGCCAGAAGGAGTTGAACTCCTGCGAGGTGAACCACGCCAACGTGGTCGTCCGCGCGGCTATCCCTGTGTCCGCGCAGCTCGGCGTTCAAAAGCAATAACGTAGTCGCCGCGGCTGTCGCGCCGCGTCGCCGGCGTCGCAAGACGTTCATGTTGACGCGCCATGGGAACTGTCCTTCTGCTCGGGCTGGCCGCGGCGGTATATCCGCAGCTTCTGGCCGTGGTCGTGGTCATCCTGACGCGCCCGCATCCGCGGCCCCTCCTCTGGGCTTGCTGTGTGGGCAGCTTGGCCGTGAACGTAGCTTGCGGCATCCTCGTCTTTGTCGTCTTTCGCTCGAGGGGCAGCATTCTTGGCACGAGCTCGCGGCGGCTCGGTCCCACCGCGTACCTGGTGATCGGCGTGATCGCCGTGATCCTTGCCACCGTCGTCGCCACCTCTCGGGGGCGGGAGCTGATTGGCCGCGACCGGCCCGTGCTCCGAAGGGGCAAGGACCAGGCGCCGTGCGAATCGCGGGTCGGGCGGATGAAGGCACGCGCGGAAGTTGCGCTTAGTGAAGGTTCCTTGGCGGCCGCGGCCGCGGCCGGCGCGCTGCTCGCCATCCCGGGTCCGTTTGATCTTCTGGCGATCGGTCACCTCGCCAGGATCGGCTACCCGGCACTCGTCGCCGCCGGGGCGATCGCCGCCTTCGCACTGGTCAAGTTCCTGCTCATCGAGATACCGATCCTGTGCTATGCGGTTTCCCCGGAGGCGACCGCGGAAAGGGTCAACCGCTTCTCGAACTGGATGCACGCCCACAAGATGGGGGTCCTCGCCGGTATCGTCGGCTTGATCGGTGTGGTGCTGATTGCCAGGGGGATTTCAGCACTGTGATCTCGCGCCGGGCGGGCGCCGAGCACGACCACGCGCCGGACTATCGACGGTCGCCGGCCCCCTGGTCGTCGCGCCGGCTGCGATCGAACCGACCGCGCAGGGTCTCCCACCGCGAACGTGCCTCGTCGATCAGCGCATCCCATTCGCGTCTGACCTCGTCGTCGGGCGGACGCTCGCCGCGCCCGATTCGCCCGAGCTCGTCGAACACCTCTCGGCCGATGGCGGCGGAGCCGACGAGGACGAGCATGATCGCGAAGAGCGCCGAGAGCATCGCGAGGACCGCCCCGACTGCCCCGTAGCGCGATGCGTAAGAGCTGAACAGGTGCGGCACGTACACCCCCGCGCCGATAAAACTGAGCGCGAACAGAGCCGCCCCGATGACGGCGAACGGTAATAGCCCCCTCCACGCGATTCGTCCCGCGCTCAGGACCCGCCCGCTCCACGCCAGGAAGGCGGCAGAGACCGGCAGGAGCAGAAGGTTGGCGGCGACTTCGACTCGACCATGGTCGACGAGGCCGTGAATCCACCCGCTGACGCCGACATAGACCACAAAACCAACGATCCAGATCAGGTCATTCAGCGTGTTTCTCACGCTGAGGGGCTTGAGTTCCCACGTCTGCTCGAACAGCCGCTGCGTCCCGCGCGAGAAACTCAGCGTCGCCACCACCAACAGGAACACGCCGAACAGGCTCACGTCGGTGCTGGTTCCGCTCGCCGGCGATAGGACATCGCGGACCGCCTGGGCGCCGCCTCCGGTCAGTCCGTAGCGAGCGATGATTCTGTCCCCGGCCTTCGCCGCGTCGATATGCGGCAGAATGGCGCCGCCGACGATCGCCAACGGGAGCAGAGCGGCGAGCGCGCTCGAAGCTAGGGCGATCGCGCGGTCAAAGCCGGCCACCCGCTGGAAACGTCCCAGCACGCGGAGCACGAACGCGGGGCGCAACCAGAAGGTGAGCGTCAGGCGAATCCGTCGCGGGTCAACTTGTTTGCTCGTCGTCATCCGGTCTCGCCGTTGAGCGTCCGGGCCACGCCCGGAACATCGCCATGGTGATGGAAGCCGACCGCGACCAGGTTTGGGACCCGGTGGCGCATCCACAGTGCCTGAACGCGCAGCCCGCTGGCCAGCGCCCGCCAAACCGCGGCTGCCGCGGGACTAGCTTTCGATTGACCGGAAACCCCTGTCATGAGAGCACGCTGTCTGGCTTTCAACCTCTCAGTCGGTGCGGGTCGGTGGCCCGCGGCGACAGCGCCGACCGGCTGCCGGTCTCAATCCTAAGCCGCGGCGCGTTCTGGTCCGGTACCGTAGGCCGGAAACGGGCGTTTGGGCTGGTGTCCGCACCACCTGGTTCTGGGTGTGGACGCCCGATCTGGAAAACGCTCGCCTTCAAGGAGCGATGCTGCTCGCGTAGGGCAATGGATCGCTCACGCTGGAGTCGTTCAAGGCGGTGTTCGCAGTCGGTTTGACCGAAAGGAGTGTCCTAACTCATGGCCGATGAGCTGCTCGGACCGATCGATTATCTCGCCGTGGAATGGCCGGGTCAGCATGTCACCGGCGAGGGATTCGAACTGCTGTACAACCTGGTCGAGCGCGGGATCATCCGAGTACTCGACCTCGAGTTCATCGCCAAAGGCCCGGACGGCACGGTTCGGAAGGTGGCCCTGGGCGATCTGGAGCATGCCGGTGAGATCGACATAACCATCTGGGATGGCGCATCGTCGGGGTTGCTGGATCAGTCGGACATCGACGAGGTCGCCGCGGCGATCGAACCCGGCAGCCTAGCGGGAGTCCTGGTGTACGAAAACGTGTGGGCGGTCCCGATGTGGACCGCGCTGGAGCGCAGCAGCGCCCGCCTCATCGGCGCGGGCCGCATCGCGTCGGATGACCTCGTGGAGGCGCTCGACGCCACGGAGCCGGGCTAGCCCCGGGGGCGACCGCCCCCGCCGGCGCCGGCTATGTCAGCTGCGGCCCCAGCCGCCGCCGGCTATGTCAGCTGCGGCCCCAGCCGCCGCGGCGGCAGTGTCACCGCCACCTCAAGACACCTCGAACATGTTCGCCCAGCTGGCGCAGCTCACGGCCTGGCCGCGAGCGTGATCGTCGTGGTCGCGCGACTGCCGCTGCGTTCATAGCCGATCTCGACCCGGTCGCCGGCCCGCTTGGCAAGCGTGAGGGCCACGAGCTGGTCGGTGCTGACGGCC